>JBCCRV010000606.1:0-4782 GCA_039201085.1 Myxococcota bacterium
CGGCGGCCGCTTCTTCCCGGACGACAACGAGAACTTCACGTACACGGCTGGCGGCCAGGTCACCTTCAACCTTATCGGCTACTTCAACCGCCTCGACACGCCGATGCTCTACCAGAAGAGCCCGCTCGGCCTCGCCTTCATGCTGGGTGCGAAGTACGACCAGCGTGCGCGCGAACGCTACCCGGCGGCGCACGCGATGTTCCAGTTCCGCCACAGCTACTTCCTCATTCGCGCGGAAAACTACTTCAAGTACAGCATCGACTTCGGCGGCTCGGTTCAAAACTCCTGGAACGCCCAGGCGAACGTTCTTATCTGGCCGCGCAACATTCTGCTGTCGGCAGACATCGGCATGTACACGGGCGAGGATTTCACCGAACTCACGCGCGACGACGACCTCGATCAGGTCGCCGACGTCTTCCAGTGGCGCGTCGCCCTGCACTGGTACTGGTTCCGCAACATCGGCACGCTCTCGCTGCTCTACTCGGACCGGCTCGAACAGGGCCGCGCCATCGGCCAGCCTGGCGACGGTCTTCGCGCGCCGGACATTCGCGAACGCGAATTGCGCCTCGAGGCCCAGTTCCGCTTCTAGAGCTCATACGCGATTCAGATGAACCCCGGCCCCCACGGCCGGGGTTTTGTCGTTTCGACTCGCGCGGCCCCGCTCTGATACGCTCGCGCCATGCATAGGCTGGCAGTCTTGGGCTTCCTCATCGCCGCATGCGGCCCCTCGATTCCACCGCGCTACGTCATCGAGGAAAACCTCGGCGCCTTTGAGTACCGCCGCTACCAAGAAGTGATCGACGTGGAGTTTCCGATCGAAGGCAACCCCGCCGCCGGTCATACGGCGACCTACCTAAAGCGCGCTCGCGAAGGCGAAGAACTGCGCGTCAGCACGGCCTTTGTCACCGTTTACGAACGCGGCGCGTCCCTCGCCGCCGAAGTGCGTGACGCGCTCGAAGGTCTCGGCACGTACGAGGTCGCCGTGCGCAAGGTGGAGGGCGAATGGATGTGGGTGCTCGAAGGCGGCGAAATTCCCTGGGTGCTCTGGGTGAGCGGCCGCCATCTCATCAAGCTTGGCGGAAGCCCGGTCTTCGAGAACGAAGCAGACAGCGATCACTACGGCATTCCCGAGGACCTGCTCGAGGCTTACACCGATCAGTTTCCCAGCGACCTGGACGAACGCGGCCAAGCGCGCGAGGGGACGGACAGCTACGGACCGTCCCGACAAGAAGCCGAGGAGTCGGAGGAGCTGGACATTCCTTCGTCGCTGCGCGAAGGCGCTCCTGCCTAGCAGGAGCGCGCGTCGACGAACCGGGCGTCTCGTGGAAAGCTCTCGCCGTGACCGGGCCCCTCGACCACCTTCCCGCCCACCTGAAGACGCTCGCGCCCTACCGGCCCAAGAGCGCGCACCCGGCGATTCGACTCGACGCGAACGAAAGCCCGCACGTGGCGCCGGAGCGCGTTCGCCGTTCGCTCGCGCAGGCCGCCGCCGAGGCGGCGACGCACCGTTACCCGGACGGTTCGGCGCGCGCCCTGAAAGACGCACTACGCAGCTTTTTGGAGCGCGCACCGGCAGCAACCTTGCTCGAAGGCGAGCCCCTCGATCGTCCCCTCGTGCTCGGCGTGGGTTCGGACGAGATCATTGCGATGCTCGTGGTGGCCTTCGGCGGCGACCCGGGCGCACGCTCGCGCGTGGTGATCCCCTCGCCGACCTTCGTCATGTATGAGAAAACCTCGCGCGCCCACGGCCTGAAGCCGGTGCACGTACCCCTGGGTGTGGGCTTTGATTGGGACATCGACGCGATTGGGAAGGCGCTCGAAGAACACCGCCCGGCCCTCGTCTTCTACGCCACGCCCAACAACCCCACGGGCCGGCCCATCGAAGACGCCGCCCTGCGGTCACTCATCGAGGGCTTCCCCGGCGTGCTGCACATTATTGACGAGGCCTACGGCGCCTTTGAACGCCCGCGTCGCACGCGCCTTCGCTGGGCCCACGCCTACGACAACGTCGCCGTGATGGGCACGCTCAGCAAGGTCGGCTTCGCGGCCCTTCGCGTGGGCTTCCTCTACGCACCGGCGCCGATCGCCGAAGCGCTCGAACGGGTTCGCCAGCCTTACAACCTCAGCAGCCCGATTCAAGCGATGGCGGAACGGCTTCTCCGTGACCACCCGGACGAACTCAACCGGCAGGCCAACGCCATCGTAGAGGAACGCACGCGCGTCTTCGAAGAACTGAAGTCCATCACCGAAGTGATTCCCTCCCAGGGGAACTTCCACCTGGCGCGCCTTTCAGCCCCCCAACTCAGCGCCCTCAAGAATGCAGGCATCGGCGTACGCGTCTTCTCCGATCCGAAGCTCGAAGGCTGGGCGCGCATTAGCATCGGCACGGCAGAAGAAAACGATGCCCTGCTTGCGTCGCTCGGAGCCGCACGACCTGCGGCCCATCGAAGCGATCCGTCTAAGTAGACCGCCTTCATTTTGAACGGAGCCTGCGGCGTTCGTCCTATTGTTCGAGGACAAGGAACAACGACGCAGGAATGTAGGCACATTTCAAGGAGGCGTGACGCAGACGTCGGGCGACAGGGTGGGCGAAGCAGGCTCCGTTCAAGATGAAGGCGGTCTAGGACGCTGCGCTCGCCTTTTCACTGTTCGCCGGGTCCGTGCCAATGCCCGGCCCGGATAGCATCTCACCGCTCGACTTCATCTTGGCCGACTCGGTCTCGGCAGCGGTCGGGGACAGACTTGGAACGGCCGAAGGCGGCGGCAGATCCTTGAACCAGCTGAAGTACACCTGCAGCGCTTCCTTTCGCTCCGGCGGAAGGAAGTCGAAGTTCACGCCGCGGTCGCTGATCTCCCAGAACTCGCCGGACTTCACGTTCATCAGCTCGTCGCGAATGCTCGCGAGACGGTCGCGGCGCTCCGGCTCCATGTCGGCGTAGATCTCGCGTGCGAGGTCCTCCGCGCCGCTCACGAGGTAGTGCGTGGCCAGCTTCACCTGCGCCTTGCGCACGCCGCGAAGGCTGATCTCCTGAACCTCACCGTCGGACTCCTTGTCGACTTCCAAGAAGATGCGAAGGAGGTCGCGCGCAGCCGGCGAGCCCTCGTTGAAGGCCTGCTCGTTGAGCTCGCAAAGGTCGTAGGCCACGGTCTCCAAGATGAAGGGCAGCTTCGCCGCGTAACTCGTAAGGCCGTAGTACTTGAAGTAGCGGGCGATCTCCGTCGCGGGCTGACCGCCCTTGTGATGCAGCACGGCCTGGGCGAGGAGCCGGTACTGGTGCAGAACGTTGTAGGCGGTGCGAACATCGCGCGCATTGACGGTGGCTCGTAGGTAGGTGTTGAAGAACTTCACCACGAGGTTGAAGAGCTCGTCGTTCTCGACCTGCAGCGCGCGCTCGGCAATGTGCCGCGTGTTGATGGCGATCAGATAGTTGATATCGCGCATCCGGTTGAGCGCTTCGTTATAGAGCGTCTGGTACTTGCGGAGCACCTTCATCTCGAACCAGATCTTGCGCCGGCTCACCGCCTCGAGCACCTCGTCGCTCATCGAAACAAAGTCCGGGTTGTGGGCGAGCGTTCCGTCCACGCGAAACCACCCCTCGGCGCGTGCACCGCGCAGCGCCTGATAGTCGATGACCATCGCCTGCAGGGCGTCGACGCTCGCCATCGAGACGCCCTTGTCCTTGTGCTCCATCGCATTCAGGCCCACGTCCGCCAGCTGCTCAACGCCGCGCACCGCCTCGTTCTTTCGGGCCTCGATACCGACCGAGCCTTTGTCGATCGTGCGAAGGGTGTGGCTGCGAATGCGGTCGACGATTTGAATGGGGTTCAGAAAGTCAAAGACAAAGGCGAAGTAGGGAAGGAGGAGCAGCAGGCAAAAGCCGAGCATGCCCATCGCCACCGTCACGCCAAAGTAGGGAATGAATCCGGACCCGTCTGGATCGAATAGCAAACCCACCGCAATCGCCTGAATCGCCGTCACCACGAAGAAGCCCATGACGGCGAAGTTCACGGGCTCGCTCACGAAGAGCTCGGTCACGCGGTGCGTGTACCGATTCGAAGCGAGCTCCACGATGATGGCCACAACGGTAATCGCAATGCCCAAGACCGCCGCGACCACCTCGCCGGCGCTCGCAATCGTGCCGGCGGCGGCGTCTGGGCTTGGCCGCAAGAGAAGGCTCAGCTCAGAAAAGGAGCCGCCCGAGTCCACGTAAAAGGTCAGCACAAAGACCGCGAGAGCCGCTCCCAGCAGGAGCAGGAGCGGAAGCAGCCAGATTCGCAGGCTTCGAGCGTGAGCCACGCTCCACTCTACCAGAGCCGCACGTCCGGGAAACGAAGGAAGGACGAAGGTGCGGGACCCACTTGCCTGGGCTGCCCTTCCCTCCTATTCGCTAAGGGTGACCCTTTCGACGCAGACCAGCACGACCCGAGCCGCCGACGCGGTGGCTTGGATCGAAGCCGTGGGCGCCGATCCGGCGCTTCTTGAGCGGCCGCCGGCGTCGCCCAGTGCCGCCGAATGGCGCGCCCTGCCCGTGGACGTGCTCCGCCGCCATCTGGACGCGATGTTGGTGTCGAAGAACCCCGCCGAGGGTCTGGACGCCTGCGCCATCACTGGACTGCTCGATCCGTGGATGCCCGAGGTCGCCGCCATGATCGGCTTTGGCGATGGTGAATGGCGCCATAAGGATGTGTGGAAGCACACAAAGCAAGTCGTGCGTCAGTCCGTGCCGCGCATGGAGGTTCGCTGGGGCGCCCTGCTTCACGACATCGGCAAGCCGCGTACGC
>JBCCRV010000607.1:0-4772 GCA_039201085.1 Myxococcota bacterium
CTCGAGCCGGCCGCGTACCTGCGCGACGCCGTCATCGCGGCACGCCGCGGCGAACTCCGACTGCCTTTCGCCGACTGAGCGCCGTCCGCTCGAACCTGGACGGATTTGGCGCCGTCAACACGGGGTGTGGTGAGGACTTACGTTACATCGCCCCGGACTTTCCCCGAGTGTGAGTTGATTCACGACATCGGGGATCGATACGCTAGCGCCCATGAGGGTGGTTCTGTGCGTGCTCGCGCTTGTTGTGGGCTGTGAAGGCACGATTGATGGTGGCGGGTCCGTGCCTGATATTCCTCCGGGACGTGGTCCTTCGCAGGGACCGCCGGACGGTGCGGACGCGATCGCGTACTGGAACGCCTACTGCTTAGGCTGCCACGGCGAGTTTCAGCCGGGCAGCGCGCTCAGCACGGGCAACGACGCGGGCGACTTTCGGCTCGATGCCGTCGCCGCGATCGAGCTGCACGGCGACGGCCTCGAGACGTATATCGCCGACGAAATGCCGGTGGCGGAGCCGGAACTCTGCGTTGGAGAGTGCGCCGAAACGCTCGGAGCCTACCTGCGCGGCATCGAACCGCCGTCGACGGAGGTGGTGTGTGCCGAGGACAGCGCAGCCGCCGTGGGAGCCCGCCGCGTCACGCTCCTCTCGAGCACGGAGTATCAGAACACCCTTGAGGTGCTCCTTGGTGTGGAGACGGATTTCGGTGCGCGCGTTGAAAACAACGACGGGCGGCGCGGCGGCTTTGTCGACATGAGCGGCAACTCGATGTCGGGCACGCTCCTCGATACCTATGTGAGCAACGCCGACGAGATCGCCGCGTGGGCCGTTTCGCAGAATCGGCCCTTTGAGTGTTCGGAGCCCGTGTCTTGCGCGGAGCGCTTCGTCGATGAGTTCCTCTTCGATGCTTTTCGCGGCCCTGTGAGCGCGGAGCAAGGTGCGCTCTACCGGGCGCTCTTTGCCGACCATGGCGAGAGCGGCATGCGGCTCGCGCTTCGAGCTGCCCTGACCTCGCCGCACTTTCTGTACCGCGTAGAGGTCGGCACGGACGTGAACGCCGCACGTGAAGCCGGGTACACGGATTTGCTGGAAGGCGCACCGAGCGATGCGCTCGTGCTCGCACCTTATGAGCTTGCGTCGACGTTGGCGTTTCGGCTGACGGCCACTGCGCCCGATCGCGCGCTCCTTGGGGCGGCACGCGATGGAAGGCTTCGTTCGCGCGCCGAAGTTCGAGCACAGGTCGAACGCCTCATCGATAGTGAACGCGGCCGTGCGCGCATGGCCGACTTCGTCACCACCTGGTTTGGCATCGCCGAAGTGGAGGACCTGCTTCGTCCCAACACGCCCGAGTTCACGGACGAAGTGAAGCGCGCCATGGTGCAAGAGGTTCAAACGCACTTTCTGCATGTGTTTTACGACGAAGCCGTGCCGTGGTCCGAGTTCTTCGGCGGCGACTACACCTTCGTCAACCGCACCCTCGCCGAGTTCTACGGGATCGAAGGCGAGTTCGACGAGAGCTTTCAGCGGGTTCAGGTCACCGGCCGCGGCGGGCCCATCGCCAGCGGTGCGTTTATGGCCGCGAACGCGCACGTGGACCGTACCGCGCCGATTCTCCGTGCTGTGCACACGCGGCAGACGGCTCTCTGCCAATACATCGATCCGCCCAACTCGCCGATTGCCGGCGACGACATCGATGAGCAGCGCGCGCGCGCCCAGGCGCGCGTGACGGAAGCGGAAGCGGAAGCCGGTGCACTCTCTAGCCGCGACTTCTACTACCTCTATACGGACGGCATCGACGCATGCGCGGGCTGCCACGCCCGCATCATCAACCCGAACTTCGGCATGGAAGACTTCGACAATGTCGGGCGCCTTCGCCCGGCTGCCGGTGACGGGCTCGTTACCGAAACGCTCAACGGCGTCGAGCTCGAGGTTTCCACCCAAGGCACGCTTTTCGGCGTGGCTTCTACGGCGGATTCGAACGTGCTGGAGTATGCCGGCGCAAAAGACCTTTCGAACCAGATCGCGAACACGGAAGCAGTGATCTCGTGCCTTGCGCGGCGCGGCTTTCGTTTTCTCTCCAGTGCGACGTACGTCGACCGGGACTTGGACTCGGGCTTTCGTGAAGTCCTGACGCCCGAGCAGCGGCGTGATTACACCTGCGTCGCACGGCGCATGCTCGACACTTTCGAAGCCAACAACCAAAGCCCCCGCGCGATGTTTATCGAGCTCGCGACGGATACGATTCTCTACTACCGGCGCTAGGCTCATCATGAATCGAACGAGCACATATAAGCATCCGATCTGCCGACGGGCCTTTGCTCCATCCTCGGCCAATCCGCGGCCTTGCGACCATGGGAGCACGCCATGAGCCCCCGCAGGAAAGCGCGCGCGACTCGCCGCCGCTTCATGAAGATGGCGGGCCTCGGCGGCCTTTCGATCGCCGCCCTTAAGGGAGCGCCCCTTCTTCAGGGCATGCTCATGAACCGGGCTAACGCGCAGGCCGGCAGCGTCAAGCGTGTCGTTTTCGTCTTCACGCCCGGTGGTGCACCGCGGGGCCTGTGGCTTCCGGATGGCCGAACGTTGAACGTCGGAACCGCCGCGTACGACGGCCTGCAGGAGCTCTGCAACTTTCGCGAGGTGCAGGTGGTGGACGGCGGTCATGGGTTAACGCGCAAGGCCTTGGGCCGGGTCGCGTGGGACTCGAGCTGGCGCGCGGACAGCATCGACCAGCAAATCACGGGCGTGATGCCCGCCACGCCCTTTGGGGGCTACGTGCTGGGCGTGCAGACCTTTCCCAACAACGACCCCGTCAACGACTACATCTCGCGCCGCGCCGGTTCGGCCGTTCCAGCGCAGGACGATCCGGCCGCTGCGTACCGGCAGCTCTTCGGTGCCGCAACGCCGCCGCCGATGGGCACGGATACGGACGCCCTGCTCGCGCAGCAACGCAGCATCCTCGACATCAACCGCGCCGCCCTCAACGAGCTGGGAGCGCGCGCGAGCGATTTCTCGGAGACCTTCGATCAGCACGCCGCAGCGCTCACGGCGCTCCAGTCCCGCATCGAAGATGCGGCGGCGCGTCCGCCCTCGGAGGGCTGCAGCGCGCCAACGTGGAACAGTTCGGGCCATCCCACAACGGGCGCTACGGACGTGCCCTTCGAGCATACGTCCCAGCTGCAGTCGGACATCATCGTGGCGGCCCTCGCGTGCGGCGTCAGCAACGTGATGACCCTTCAGCTCGGCTGGGAACAGTGCCTCTGGTACGCCCACGACACGACGTACCGCGGCGACCATCACGGTTCGTCCCATGCGGCGCCGGCGAGCGACAACGCGGAGATGACGAATTATCTCAGTCGCTGCGTTGCGTACCTCCTGCGGCGTTTGGTCGAAACAGACGACCCGGCGGTGCCCGGCACAAAGCTCATCGACAACACGGTGGTCGTTCAGGTGACGGACCAGGGCGATGGCCAGGATCACAGCACGGACGCCGGCCCGAGCATGGTGGCCACGCGCATGCCCGGGTTTCAGCAGGGCACCGTTGCGAGCGGCGGGAGCAACTTGATGGTGCTCGAAGCCGTCGTCGAAGGCCTGGGCCTAAGTGGATTCAAAGGCACCGAAGACTCCCATCGGATCTGGCCCGTGGCGGACGGGAACATCATGGGGAACTTGCTGACTTAGTCGCGGCCGCCCCTGCGCTTCCTCGCACTTCCAACTCCCATGATCCACGCACGATGCCATGCGGAGACTTCCGTGCTTCGAGTTCGCGTTCGTCGATACACGTTTGGACCGAGGGGCTGCTTCGCCGAGCCCTTGAAAGACCGTCGCGCTGCCGCCGTTTGGCAGTCTTTCGAACCGCCGAAGCGCAGCGGGGCCTTTCCCGAGGATGTTTCAAGTATGAATCTTCCGGACGAGGTGCAGAAGAGCAAGTCCTGCCCATGTGCAAGTCGAGCTGTGATCGAACGAACGGAATGCCTCGCGAAGCAAAGCGCGTTCCGATAGGGGAATGAGGTGGCTCCCTTTGGGCGAAAGGCGTGGATCGCCGGCGGCGTTGCCGCGATCGGAGCTGCAGGATGGTACGGTGCGGCGCCCCTGCTCATTGCCGATCGCATCGAGGAAGCCGCCCTTCGTCGCGGCATCGAGGTGGAGGCGCACGGCATTTCCCTTGGCGTCTCTTCGCTTTGCATCGACGAGCTTGGCCTTCACGCCCCGGGCCTCAGCGGCGCGCTTCACGATGTATGCGCGCAGGGCTTTGTTTGGGACTTTATTTCCAAGGGTGCGCGCGCGGCGACGGGTGTTGACGTCGGCGGAGGCACGATTCGACTTTCCGTCGAACGGCTGAACGCCCTTGAGTCGCGTGGCGATTCGAGCGCCGCTGGGAGTGAAACGCCCACATCGTCCCGCAATGTGCGCGTCCAGGGTCTGCAGATTGAACTGAACGACGACGACGCTTTGCTCTCGACGCGCATCGACGTGAGCGGTGACATGAATGCGGCGCGCCTTTCGGCCCGCGACCTTTCCCTTGGAACGGCGCCGGGCAACGTGGTTGAGCTGGCGCGCGCGAACATCGACCTGCGCCGCGACGGAGGCGTGTTGCGCGTTGGTGGCGGCGCGATCGATGGCGCCACCATTCGACTGGGCACGGAAGCGCACCAAACCCGGTCCCGATTGCGCGCCGCCTTTGAGCGTGTGCTTAACTGGTTGCGTTCGCTGCGCGGGGGGGCGCCGGAATCGTCCTTAGCTCAGGCCAACGCGGGCGAGTCCGCGCCGGCCGGCGAGA
>JBCCRV010000608.1:0-4768 GCA_039201085.1 Myxococcota bacterium
AGCGCGACCACAGTCCAGGAATAAGCTCTCACGGGCGTAGCTTACCCGCCTTTGCAAATGTTCGCGACGCCGAATGAGCCCGGGTGACAAATCGGCCACAAGACCACCTCGCCTCGCCTCACGGCGTGAAAGCCGCGGTCCCACCAAAGCGTCCCAAGAACGGGCGTTTCAGGCTAAAGTTCGCCCATGGTTTGGGGTCCACCGGTTCGGAGCGTTCGATTCGGCATTGAAGTGCCCACAAAAGACGTCGAGGCGGGCGGCACGATTCGCCTCACATTGCTGTGTGAGAACGCCTCGTCGGCGCCGATTCAGGTATTCGGCTTCGTCAGTGACTACCCGCGGTCGCTGCGCGTATCGCCCCCGAAGAGCCACCGGCCGTACATTCGCGTGTCCTTTGGAGACGTCAACGTGCTTCACCCGCCGGAGGCATTCGTCACCATCGCGCCGGGTGAAGTGCGCCGCACGGATTTGGACCTCTCCTTTGCCTTCGATCGTCGCGGCGCCGGCCGTTGGCCCATCGCCTTTGCGTACGATCCAGTGCGCAGCCGTACGCGCCAGGGCTGGCTCGAAGCAGGGGACGAAGCGCCCCAGTCGGCCGTGGCCAACCTGCTTGTATCGAGCGCACGTTCACTTCGGGAGGCAGGCATCACCGAAGAGACCGAAGAGGCGCTCGACATGGCGCTCCTTCGCGGCGACGGCGACCTTGCCGACCAGTTGCGCGGCTATGGCGAAGGCGGCCTCGCCTTTGCGGCTCGACGTGTCGCGCGCATCCTATCGTCTGGCACGGAAGCGTCCTTGGGTTGGCGCGCCCTCGAAGCACTCTCGCTGATTCGCGCCGATGCCGTGGCCCCACTGCAAACGGCACGCGCCCAGTTGCCGCATGCCGAAGCGGCCCTCGGATTCGCAGAGGACTGGCTGCGTCATCGCTGCGGTGAAGACGCGCCGGCGCACCACCTCCCCTTCGTCACGATGCTGGACCGCATCATCGACGACCGTGCATCGCGGGGAAACTTCTTGCTGTCTTGGACGTCGCGGGACAGCGCCGTGCACGGCACGCAGCGTCTCCAGCTCCTTGGGTCCGGCGAGCGAATTGTCAGCCACCGTGCGCCCGGCGAGTCGGTGGCACGGACGCGCCGTCTTTCGCTGACGGAACTTCAGATGGATACGGTGGCCGAAGCCCTTCGCTACGCCGCCGTCTGGCTGCTCCGACCGCTCCGCGAAGGAGCGATGCCGGACGAGCCGCGGCCGACGCTCGAGGTGCAGCTCGCCCTTGGCGATCCCTTCGTGCACTCGGTGGCGATGTGGAACGGCGAGTGGCGCCAAGGACCGGCGTCGGCGCTGGCCGACCTGCTCGATCGCCTTTCGGCCTTCGACGGTCGTTCGGCCTCGCGCATGCCGCCGCCCGCCTAGGACCTGTCTTCATCTTGTGGTGAGCCTCGCGCCTCCTTGAGATGTACCCACATTCCTGCGCCATGGCTCGTGGTCCTCGTCCTCGAACAGCAGGACGAACGCTCAGGCCACGAATCACGATCGGTCTTTGAGCAGTGCAGTTGGGCAGAACGCTCCGAAAGCGCTAAGGCCGGACGCTTGATGGCGCAAGCGGCTGTGGAGCGCTCGCGGAATTCGTCGGAAAGGCTTTTCACTTTGCAGCGCGAGCGGCATGATGATGAGCGATGGAACCCGCGTTCATGTTGATCGCTTCGCCCGATGCGCCACTGCGCGCGCGGCGCTCCGTCATCCTGGTCGCGGTGCACGGCGAAGGCGGAAGTCTTGGCTTCGTACTAAACCGCCCCCTTTCGTTACCGTTGGAAGAATCGCTCGCGTCCTTGGGCATCCGGGCGCCGGGCGCACGGGGTAAGACCTGCCGCGGCGGCACCACCGGCCCCGATGGGGCCTGGCTGCTCTTTGATGGTGAAGACGCCCCCGAAGACAGCTGTCAGCTCGGGCCGAACGTGCACGTCACGGCGTCGGCCGAAGCCACGGAAACTTTGCTAACGCGGTGCGTTGCGCCGCGCGCGCTCCTTTGCCGCGGTCACCGCGCATGGGAGGCCGGCGAACTCAATGGGGAGATCGAAGCGGGCATCTGGTTCGTCGCGCCACTCGATCCGCAGGTGATCTTCGACGCGCCCTTCGAACGCCGGTGGCAGCACGCCCTTTGCGGCGCCCTGGGTGTGAACGCGCCTTGGCTCGGAAACTTTCGCATCGCGTCCGCGTAGCCGGCCGTGCAGCAGGCACTTTCGGAGCGTCGCCGATCCGCAGCCTGGCTCCCTCCACGTTGGCGCGTTCGATACGGTCCGCTGACGCAGCGATGACCCAACTGTGACGGCCGATGGCCAAGCGATGACGGCGGCCGTTTCGCGCCGGCCATAGCTTTGTAGGCATGAAGCGACTGCTCGGCGCCCTGCCCTTTTTGCTCTGCCATATCGTGGCCCTAGCCGCGCTCTTTATCGAAGGAAGCGTGCTCGCGTGGATCCTTTGCTTCGTGCTCTACGCCGTGCGCATGTGGGGCGTGACCGCCGGCTACCACCGCTACTTCTCCCATCGTGCGTTCAAAACGGGACGGGGCTTCCAATTTGCCTTGGCCTGGCTCGCACAGAGCTCGGCCCAGAAGGGTGTGCTCTGGTGGGCCGCGCACCACCGCGATCACCACAAGCATTCGGACAGCGCCGAGGATGTTCACTCGCCCGTGCAACACGGCTTCTGGCACGCCCACCTTGGCTGGCTCTTTGAACCGAAGAACCAGGGCACGGACATGGCGCGTGTACGCGACCTCGCGCGCTTCCCTGAGCTACGCTTTCTCAACCGCTTTCATCTGCTTCCGCCGATCATTCTCGCGCTTATCTGCTATGCGATCGACGGTCTTCCGGGTTTGATCATCGGCTTCTTCGTCAGCACGGTCCTGCTCTGGCACGGCACGTTCTTGATCAACTCGATGGCTCACGTCTTCGGGCGCCGTCGCTATGCGACCAAGGACGACAGCCGAAACAGCGCGCTCTTGGCCGCTATCACGCTCGGCGAGGGGTGGCACAACAACCATCACCGCTACGCCGCCTCGGCGAAGAACGGATTCTTCAAGGGCGAGTTCGATCCAACGTACCTCGTGCTGCGCGGACTGGAGCGACTGGGCCTCGTCCACTCGCTTCGTCCCGTGCCCGAGCGGGTGCTCGAAGAAGGTCGCCGCGCGGACGCGATTCTCACGGGAGCGGGAGCAAACGTGGCGCGGATTCAGTCTTCGATGAAGATGCCCCAGAGCAAGCCATCGCCGAGCATGAGGCGGCTCGAAGGCGTGAGCGAACCGTCCGCCTCCACGCGATAGCTTTGAATCGCGCCGGAGCCTTGGCCAAGGGCAAAGAGCAAATGGCCGGTAGGCGTCAGCTCAAACTCGCGCGGACGTGCCTCCGTTGGCACCGTTTCTCGATAGCGCACCGCGTCACCTTCAATGTCGAGGATGGCGATGCTGTCGTGACCGCGGTTGCTCGCGTAGAGGAAGCGGCCGGAGGGATGGACATGAATGTCGGCGCACGTGTTTGAATCGCCGTCGAAGTCTGCCGGAAGGGTGGTTTCCGGATCGCCGACGAGACGGTCCTGCTCGTCCACGACGCGAAGCACACTTACCGAATCGTCAAACTCGTTCACCACGTACGCGAGACGGCCGTCGGGAGAGAAGTCCACGTGGCGCGGACCGACGCCGTTTGGGGCGCGCGTAGCGATCGGTTCACCAAACTCGGCTCCGTCGAAGCGCACGGTCCAAATCGCCTGGCCGTTCCGATGGGGAATCCAGATCCGTTCGCCATCGTAGTGGGCCGCGTGCGGTTCGTCCGCCGTGTCGAGGAGGTCCAGCAGCGGATAGGGCGCGTCCGACGTGCGGTCATGCGCCAACGCCGTGCGCTGATTGAAGTAGGCGCTGATGATCGCGTCGCCGACCACCTCGATGTACACGGGGCGGGCCGGAATATCGGTTCGGCCTCGGCGGCTCAGGTCGAGCCCGAGCTCGATGATGCCTCCGCTCACGCCGACGTAGAGCGTGTCACCGCTGTGCGCCATCGCGCCGGGATTCTCGCCCAGGTCCACGTCGGCGCCCTCGCGCATCGTTCCGTCCCCGTCGACGATCACCTCGGCGACCCGCGATTCGGCGCCCACGGTAACGAAGAGCCGTCCGGACGGTGGTGGCGTAGCGCCGTCCATCGTTTCTGCGGCAACGTCTACGGGCGCGCCGTCGGCCGCGTCCGTGCCCTCATCGACCGGCGCTCCGTCCACCGCGGCTTCGAGCCTACCGTCGCTGCCCGCTGCATCCCGTGGGGCGTCCGGCGGCGCGTCGTCGTCGCCGCAGGCGCAGAGCAGCAGAGCGAGCAGGAGTACGCGCCTCATGAACGCACCAGCGTGGCGTAATCCCCATCGAAGTAGAGGAGGGGCTCGCCCTCGAAGACGTGGGCTCGCGTCACCTCCCCGATATACACCGTGTGGGTCCCCTCGTGATGCTCGCTGCGAACTTCGCACTCGAACTGGACCAACGCGCCATCCAGCAGCGGAACGCCGCGCGCGCCACTGCGGTGGGGCACCCCCGCAAAGCGCTCGGCCCCCTCGACCGTCGAAAAGCGCGTGCTGAGTTCGGACTGGTCGGCGCGAAGCACGTTCACGCCAAAGACCCGGCCGGCCTGAATCAGTTCGTGCGTTGTGGAGGACCGATTGGCGCAGACCAGCACCAGCGGCGGCTCGACGGACACGCTGGAGAAGGCGGACACGGTCATGCCGTGAATCCTTCCCTCGG
>JBCCRV010000609.1:0-4752 GCA_039201085.1 Myxococcota bacterium
CGACGTTCGCCAGCAGCAAGAGCAAGAGCGCGAGCACCGCCGAACCCACACCGAACATGCGAAGCCAACGACGCCCCGTCGCAATCGCGGCGGGAAGGGGTGCGTCCGGCTCCGGTGGTATCGGCCGAAGACCACGGGCGAGCTCGCCGAGCAAGCGCTGAAGATCCGCGTCCGCCGGCGGCGGCGGCGGCGAGATGACCGTCTGCGGAGAAATGTCCGCCACGACCCAGCCGAAACCTTCAAGGTACACCTCGGGCCACGCGTGGCTGGTGTCGCCGCTGATGAGCAGCGCGCTTCCCCCGCGCCGGGTTGCTTCGGAAACGGCGTAGCCCGTTGCGACCCGTGCGGGAACGCCGGCGGTGCGAAGCAGGTAGGCGCCCGCGTGCGCAAAGTGCACGCAGTAGCCCGTCAGGTCGCCAAAGAGAAAATGCGCCGTCGGATCGTCGGCGCCGGAGTGGTTGCTGCGCAGGCTGTAGGTGCCTTCACGCCCCAGCCAGCTGGTGATCGCGGCGACCTTTGCGACGGGATCGTTCATCAGGTGCTCGGGCAGCGATTCGCGCAAGATGCGCTGGACAAGCTCGACGTAGCGAGCATCGTCCGGCGCTTCGAGGTAGTGGGCGCGCTGCGCTTCGGTCCATCGGGGATCGAACGATCCCGAACCCACCATGGACACAAAATCCGCCACCATCACGGCGGAGGTCACCGAGTAGGTCCGCCGAAAGCGCGACGGATCGGGATTGGTGGCGGGCTGAAGGGTGATGGGCGCTTCAAGGCCGAAGGGGCGCGTGTGCTCGGCGAGAAGGGCCACCGTGCTCTGCACCGTAATGCGGTTTTGATTGACCGGCGGAGCGCCGGCTAGGTCGTACGAGCGCAGCGGGAAGTCCCGCGCGATGTCCAAGTCGTACCCCGCTTCGGCGGCGGCGACGAGCCGGTCGCCGTTGAACTGACTGAAGGCGCCCTGGCGAAAATAGTAGGTCCCCGTGGGCGCCGAGTAGTCGTCGTGAAAGAGCACGACGGCAACGGGCACCTGATCGTTCTCGGACTCGATATTGTCGCGGAACTCAAGGTCGCTGTCGTGGTTTTCGCCGCTGCCGCCGCCTTCGGAGCTTTGCGATTCTTCGTCCGGATCGCCTTCGCTTTCGTCGGGACGCAAACCAAGGCCGGCGCCGCCAGGCGGCGGCGAGGGGACCTCCAGGGCCGAAGAGAAGGTGAAAAAGAGCAGCAGCAAGAGCGAAAGGGCCGAAAGGTGCAGCAGCACGCGCGGGCCGGAATCGCGGAGGAGCACGGCGACAATGGCCGCCGTCGCGCAGGCCCCCACGACGAAGAAGATCAACGTGGGGTCGCCACCCGCTTCGATGACTCGGTCGGCGATTTCAAAGGGGCGGTTGATCGCTCCCTGGCGGTGCGCAACGACGAGCTGGCCAAACGCATAGGCGACGAACACCACCTCGAAGGCCGCGTACGCCCGGCGGTCTTCCCGAAGGGCTCGACTGACCGTCGACGCGCCGAAGAATCCGAGGGCAAAGAGCGCCGCATCGCCCCAGCGAAGCGCTCCTTCAGGACCGAAACTGGCCGCCAGGCTGCCCGTAAACACCGAATGCAACAGAAGACCGAGCGCGAGAAAGCCCGCGCCCACCGCAAACTGCGCGGCGGTCCGCAAGCGTCGCATCGACGCGGGCCAGCGAACGAGCGCCGCGAAGCCCGCGCCGAGGGCGGCCCAGCCGGCGGTGCCGAGGGTCGCGAGGGGAAAGGTGAACACGGCCGCTGCAAACCCCAGCACGAGCGCATGCAGCGCCTTCGACACGTAGCCCGCGCGCGCCTTCACGCCGCCCTCTTTTCGGCCCGAATCTCGCGGCCACCGAGCGCGCGGCCCGTCGCGCGATCAAAAACCACCGGCGCCGCACCAAGGGCGCCGAAGGCGTCGACGACGGCGGCGAGTTCGCTGCGCGACGACGACGTAGCCTCGCCGACTTGACGCAGCAGCGCGCGTTGCCATCGGGAGGGTGCATCGGTGAAGCCGTCGACGCCGATAAATATGCGCGTGCGTTCCGAGCGGGCGCGTACGACGGTGAGAACACGCTCAAGCCAGGGTCCCGGTTTCGCCGGCACGAAGAGCACGAGGGACGCAGGCCCCTGCGTTTCTTCGCCGCGAAGAAACGCGGGCAGTCCCACGCCACCTTCTTCGCCCCGGCTGCGCAGGATCGCCGCGAGTGCTTCGTCGCGCCGATCGGTGCTTTCGCTGCCGTCCGCCGCAAAGCGCCATTCCTCGCGCGCACTTCCCAAGACCCGCTCGACCGCGACGCGCGCCACAGCGGACGACGCTTCGTCGCCATCGCCGGCGACGAGGTACGCAAGCGTTCGGCGCGTCTCGACGAGCGAACGTTCGGGCATACGCACCATCAAGCGCCGCGAACGGGCAAAGATCTTCCAGTGAATGAAGCGCGCCGGATCGCCGGGCGCATAGCGGCGAAGCTCGACCCGATCGCCCTCGAGGCTGCCGCGCGGGTGCGGCCGATCTTCGCCCCCGGCAAGCGAGGTAAGGGCGTCGCGAAGGTGCAGACGCCCGAGGTGCGGCACGATCTTCAGTTCGGCTCTTTGCTCGCGGTGAAACGCAAGGCGCGTGAGTCCGAGCGGATCCTGAATCACAAAGCGACGGCGCAGACGCTGAACTTCGCCGCGCGCGAAAGCCTCGAGCCGTTCGCCGTCGGCGCTTGGCGACAGGCGAAGACCCTTGGGCGCGTCGCAAACCCAGTCGACCTGCACGAGCGGCACGAGACGAAGCCGCGGAAAGCGCATGCCCGTGGGCGCGGGGCGGGCCGTTTCGAAATCGCCGACGAGGGCTGCATCAACGCGGGTGGCCCGAAGCACCCAAAAGGCCGCGATGAGAACGAAGGTGAGGGCCAAGCCCACGAGAGCGAGCGAGCCGTAGCCGACAACGAGGAACACGAGGTCAAGCCGCTCAAAGGCATAGAAGCGCAGCGCTAGGGTGCCAAAGGCGAGAAGCGCCAGCCCTAGGGGCCGAAGAGGAAAGCCGTCGCGCACCCGGCGTAGCACCCGTCGCAGACCCGGTGATCGAAAGCCACGCCGGATCATCGCCGCTCCGTTCCGTGCCTTTTCATCCGCCATTCGACATCGCGGCAACCGAAAGGTTCGCGGGGGCACGGTCTGTAGGCTTGAAGGTGCATGGGAATAGGCGACGAATCGACGGGCTTCGAACACTTGGGTGGGGTTGGAAGAGCGTAGGTCAATGGGTTTCGCGTCGCGGAAGGGGAACGCCCAAGCACCCAAGACATTTCCGCATGGCGCCGAAGCGTACCGCGAACGTAGGACCTTCGGGCGCTTCTACCACGCAGCCCTTCAAGCCGGGCTTCGACACGGGGCGGCCGGTGGCGCATACTGAACACGTGGCGAGTCCGCTCCAAGTCCTCGTCGTCGACGACGATCCCACCATGCGTCGCCTATTGACGCGTGCGCTTGGGCGGGGGTGCATCGTTCGGACCGCGGCCACAGCGCGGGGCGCGATCGAGTGGCGTGGTGAAGTCGACCTCTTGGTGACCGACTTGATGCTTCCAGACGGCAAGGGTCCGGACGTGGCGCTGGCGCTCCGGCAGCGGAAGGCACGTTTGCCGGTGCTGCTCATCACCGCGACGCCCGAGGAGCTCGATCCGAAGGACGCGTCGCTCTTTGTGGATGTGCTCGAGAAGCCCTTTCGACTGGCGCAGCTCTACGACGCCCTGGCGGGCGCAAAGGCCGCCGCCCGCCCGCGCGTTCGCTCCGCCATCGTTGCGGCGGATGAACAAACGGCCTCCAAGAAAGACGGCGTCGCTTCCAAGTAAGCCGACGCGGCAGGGGTCAAGCGGGCATGCATAACGCGCTCATCGCCGCCGTTCGCCAAGTCAATGGCGGCTTCTACCGCGCCTTTCGCGAGCGCGACAGCCGAGCGATGGCCCGTCTCTGGGCAAAGGAACATCCGGTCGCGTGCATTCATCCCGGCATGGCGCCAATCTTCGGTCGGGACGCAGTACTCGACAGCTGGCGCGGCATTCTCGCCCACCCGGGCGCGCCGCAGCTCGAATGCAGCGCGGAGCGCGTCCATGTGTTTGGCACGTCCGCGCTTGTCACCTGCCTTGAAGGCGCGCCGGACGCACTTCCGCGGCTCGTCGCCACGAATGCCTTTGTGATCGAAGGCGGACTCTGGCGCCTTACGCACCACCACGGCGCCGCGCTGCTCGGGCCCATCAGCGACGAGCGAAGCAACTCAAGCGGCGATGAAGCGGCAAACTAGAGCTCATCCCGGGACGAGCTCTAAAGCACTCGATAGCTCGCCCGATCCGCCGCCAGGACCCGCGCGAGGGCAGATGCGGTATAAGACGCCCATGACCGAGGTACGCGATCTTGGCTACCAGCCCTACCAAGGCCGGCGTCTGCCGCCTTCGGCGACGGCGCGCGTCATGCTTCGGCACGCGATGCGTCAGTGCTGGGCGTCGTGGCTGGTGAAGGTCGCGGTCTTCATCGGGTGGATTCCGTTGATCGTCATGATCGCCTTCGCAGGCATTTCGGGCACGGACACGGCCCAGGAAGCGGCGGACCGCATTGCTGCGCTATGCGTTGTGCAGGGCTGGATTTTCCTTTTGCCCGTGGGCGCCGGCGCAGGCGCCCGCGCCCTCGCCCCCGACTTCAGCAACAAGGCCGTTAACATTTAATTCGCCAAGCCGGTGTCCCGCCATCACTACCAGGGCGGTCGGATCGGCG
>JBCCRV010000610.1:0-4744 GCA_039201085.1 Myxococcota bacterium
AGTCGCCAGCTGCTGTCAGCCTGCCGCCCACCCACTGGTCCACCGTTGCCCGCTGTCCCGTGAAGGCCGAGTGCAGTCGCTCGTCCATCCAAGCCTGATAAATACGGTTCGGGCTGGCGTGTACCACTGTTGATACGCGTAGTTCTTCCATCGGCATGCTCTTCGGCCATGCGTTCCCTGGGAGGATTGGAAAGTCCAGCGAAACGCACGCAATAACGGGATGATGGCGCCCGTTGGGCGCAAAAGTCGAAAAATATCCAGTTCATGCCGTCGGACGAGCTGGAATGACACGATCTCGGCAACCGCATCGAGGGCCCTCGATGGAGACGTGGAACCGCCTATTCCGTGGGCTTTTTGCCCCCCAGATATGCTCTGCGCCCCGGCCTCCTTCGCCCGACAAGCGCTCCGCTCCGCCCCACACAACATCCCACCCCGCTGCGCGCCAGAAAGCACCAACGAGGAAGCATTGGCGATTCTTGCACGCGAAGGCTAGAGCGCTGGAACCTTGATGAAGTTGCTCCCATCCCCTTGGCGGTCGCCCACCGGCGCGATGCGAGACGGTGTGGATGGCACGGTGATTCGATGAGCGCAGAAGGCGGACGAAGAGGGCTTTGGTGGGCCCGCCTGAAGGGCGTGGTGGTGCACCGAATCTTGGGTGTGCAGGACACGCCCCACCGTATTGCGTGGGGCATGGCCATTGGAACGGTGATCGCGTTCACCCCGACCATCGGCCTTCAGGTCATGCTCTACCTACTATTCGCGACCGTCCTTCGCGCGAACAAATTGAGCGGCGTTCCCATCCTCTTCATCTCGAACCCCGTAACCGCCGTGCCTCTTTACTACGGGTGCTGGCGACTCGGCGTGCTCTTGCTCGGCTCGTCCGCGGACGAAGGCGGCGACCGCTCCCGCTTTGAGGCGTTCGCAGGGGGGGGTGATCTCGGGGACAGCTTGCTTTCGGCCGAGTTCTGGAGCGCTGCTTGGGACACGCTCAAAGATGTGGGCGCCGAACTCTGGCTCGGCAGCGTTGCGCTCGGCGTCGCCTTTGCGATTCCCTTCTATTTCCTGACCCGCGTTGCCGTCGTGCGATTTCGCGCGCGTCGCTCGAAAGCTCCCGACGGCGCGTCGTCCAACTGAACGACCAGAATTTGAGGACGGGGTACGAACGCCAAGCCAGGAAAACGGCGGCTGGCGTTGCTTGCCCTTCTCTGCGCCATGCACGAGCTCTCTGCGAACTACGGCTCGAAGCGCAGCTCTTCCGGAAAGCGACCGCGCGGAACGACCGGCCGGCGGCCCACGATCGCGTAGAACGACGCCGGAAGCCACGGGTAGTCGGCCCGCCAGCGCTCCTCGAACTCACGTCTGTCGAGCGACACGGACTCGGCGGCAGCCTCGCCTCGCAGTGCGGTCAGCCGCGCCCGAATGTCCTCGCGAAGCACATCGTCGTCCACCAGCGGATAGACCTCTTCAAGATGGCGAATCGCCGCGCTGAGCTCTCCCTGCCGTATGAGGCGCGTGGCGTTGGTGAGGGCGATATACGTGGGACCGGCGCCAAAGCGAAGCGCAATGGTCATGTGCCGGGTGGCTTCCGCTTCCGCAGCATCCCGCTCTTCGCCTTCGAGCAAGCGCACCAGTTCGTATTGAATCGTGGTGCCCAGGTCCCAGTGCATCTCGCCGTCGTTGGGGAAGCGCGCGACCCCCGCACGAAGAAACTCCAGCGTGCGATCGACGTCTTCGCGGGTCGTTTCCACCGGACGGTATAGGCCTGCCACGCCTGTCCACGCGTACGCGCGCCGAAAATCTGGGTCGAGGGTGATCATCGCGTCGGCATAGCGAAAGACATTGTCCATCCCGCCGCTTTCTCGAAACTCGTCGCCAACGTACACCAGACCCTTCATCCAGATGAGGTCCGCAAGGGCCCTGCGGTGGCCAAGGCTGAACGCCTCGAGCCACGTCGGCGGCGGAAGGTAGTAGATCGCTTCGTAGCTGCGCGTTTCCAGGTACCCGTCCATCGCGGCAACGCGAAACGCCCGGATCCCGAAGAGGACCAGGGCGCTTAGTAACGCGGCGACTGCCAGACGGGCGGCGTTCACGCGCCTATTCTAACTCGTTCTGCCGAAAGATGGCTGCGTTTCGGTACAGCTGGCCATTGTTGTCCACACCCATCGCAAGCTCGAAGCGTGAGGTCGTTCCGTCCCCATCGAGATCGCCAACGGCGACATGCGTGTAGACCTGCCCACTCGCGGCAGTATCGTCACCGCACGCCCCGGAAACCGTTCCGGAGGTAAGGACATCGTAGCGGTAGTAGACCGGGTCGCTGGGCGTGGCGTTGAGCTGCTGAAAGGTCGCGGCGTCTGGGAGGGTCGACCAATCGATCGCCGTTTTATTTTGCGAGGGAGCGTTCCCGGTCGTTCCATCCGCAACGACGCATCGGGTAACCGTTAGCGCGCCCGCGCCGCGCGCCGCTAACGTCGCCTGACCGCGCTCTTGCCCGTAGTAAACGGACGCGCCCGTGGCCATCGCCTTGAGGTTCGTCGCGGCTTCGCTCGTCTTGGAGCGCTTGATGTAGTTGATAAAGGCCGGAATCGCGATGGCGGCCAGGATGCCGATGATCGCGACCACGATCATCAGTTCGATGAGCGTGAATCCGTCGGTTTTGCGCTTCATGAGGAGCCTCTTTCGGGGCGCATGGGTGGAGCAATTGGAAAGGGCGAATGTGAAAACACATCCGCCCTCCCGGAAAGGTACGTGCGGGTTATTCGAGTTCGTTCTGGCGGAAGATGGCGGCGTTTCGATAGAGGTTGCCGCTGTTGTCCACACCGACGAGCAACTCGAAGTTCGAGAGCACGCCGTCGCCGTCGAGGTCGCCGGCGGCGGAGAGATCGTAGATCTGACCGCTCGCCGCCGTGTCATCACCACACGCGGCGGTCACCGTGCCGGTGCCGTCCACGCTGTACTGGTAGTAAATCGGGTCGGAGATCTGCGAGTCGAGGACCTCGAACGTCGGCGCCGAAGCGTCCGCCGTCCAGTCGATGGCCGTCTTGTTCTGAGACGGGGCGTTGCCCGTCACCGCGTCCGCCGCGATGCAGCGCGTAACGGCGATGGCAGCCGCGCCGCGGGCGACGAGTGCAGCCTGACCGCGCTCCTGGGACCAGTAGCCGGTTGCACCGGTGAAGAGGCTCTTCAGGTTCGCGGAAGCCTCGCTGGTCTTCGAGCGCTTGATGTAGTTGATGAAGGCCGGAATCGCGATGGCGGCCAGGATGCCGATGATGGCAACGACGATCATGAGCTCAATGAGGGTGAAGCCCTCGTTCTTTCGCGCCTTGCGCATCAGCTTTTGCAGGTTCATTCGTACTCGCTTTTCTTGCTTTGGGGAGTGGAGGTGGAGCGGGAGCGTCGCTCCCAGGGGTTCGTGTTGTCGTGTTGGCGGCCCCGCGCCGAGATTCGTTTCGGTGCTAAGCGCAAATCGTGCCAACGGCGGAAGTGCCGACTTTTTCAGTGCCCCGTTGAGATTGGGCGCGATGTACCCCTCGTGGGTGACAAATGACGTCACCGATCGCCATGGGCGCGGTGACGATTTTCGTCACCGCTATGCCAAGCTCCGCAGAATGCGTCGTCATGAGACGCTATTCGGGGCGTTTTACGGTCGCAGAGGAGGGCGCGGCGCCCTCCGATCGGGCTGGACCGGTGTTTGCTTCTGCTGCGACTGGAACGAAGTCGACGTTCCAGACGAGCCCCGGTACGATGGAGCGCCCGTCGGCCGTTGGAGTCTCCTGAGCGAAAGAGGACACAGGTGAGGAAGTTGAAGGCACGAACCGAGTTGAGTCGCAAGCGAGCTGCGGCTGCCTACACCCTGATCGAGTTGATGATCACCGTCGCGATCGTGGGCGTATTGGCGGCGATCGCCGTGCCAGCCTTCAACGGCTACCTGCAGCGCGCCAGGGTCACCGAAGCCACCAGCTTCCTGGCGGACATCAGCCAAAAGCAGGAGACCTACCGCGCGGAATACGGGACGTACTGCGCGGTAGACGGCCAGGGCTTCGGTGCGTATACGCCGGCTGCCTTGCCCGCGGCGGGAACCCTCAACTCCTGGCCGGTGAACGACGGCAACTGGAGCCAGCTCAACGCCCGTCCCGACGGCCCCGTTCGCTTCCAATACTCCACCATCGCCGGCCTGCCTGGTCAGGCTCCGCCCGCCGGCACGGGCCTCAACCCGAACGACTTCTGGTTCATGTCCCGCGCTCAGGGGGATCTAGACAACGACGGCAACCTCCTTCAGGTCGAAGCCTACGCCGGCTCCCGCACCCTCTGGGTCAGCGAAGCCAAAGGCTGGGAATAGGAATCTGTAGCGCAGTTACCCAATGCACTCGGCCAGCCGATTCGGGCGCTACACATTCCTTGGGACGGTTCAGGGGGAGTGTCGCAGACCCTCACCCACGATGAAGCGGACAGATCTCGAGTTTCCAGTGCTCGAACGAGCCGCGGCAGCAAAGCAGCGGGTCAACGCCGGGCTTCCTGCGCGGTCCAATCGCGCGTCCGACGCTCGGACACCCAACCGCATCCCAAGGATCGCGCGTCCGACGCTCGGACACCCAACCGCATCCCAAGGAATGTGTTCGCGCTAGCCAATCCCCACCCAAAATGAAGCGGGCTACTTAGCGACAGATTCCTGTTCGTACTTGGCGAGACGGTAGCGGAAGCTTCGGAACGTCATGCCCAAAAACCGCGCGGCGTCCTTTTTTACGCC
>JBCCRV010000611.1:0-4744 GCA_039201085.1 Myxococcota bacterium
CCTCGATGGCCACGCCTTGCGCATCGAGGATCGCAAATCGGTCCGCCTCCAGCACGGCGTCGTCGCGAACGACGACGCCGCGTTCGCCGCCCTCCACCAGCACGTTCGAGAGGCGAACGGCGCCCACCACATCGAAAGCAACGTCGCTATCCGCGCGAATGCGAACGTCGGACGCACAGCGCCCCACGATCGCGACGTTGCTGAGTGGCGCAGTCGGCGGCGCGTAGGCCCCAGGCTCCACGCGAACGGTGGCCGCCCCCGAGGCGAGCGCGTCGTCAAGGCTGCCAAAGGGGCTGGCTTCCGTTCCGTCGCCGGACGAGCCCTCTCGAACGTAAACGGCGGACGCGGCGGTCGGAAAGGGTGCGTCGCAGGTGGAGCCAACGGAACCGCAGCGCTCCGCGTCGTCCTCGAAGAGCGTCGCGTGGTCCTCGCAGCGGCTCCCGCCGATAAAGGCGGCCAATCCGCAGGCCGTGCCCGTATCGGACTCGCGATCGCGCAGCCAGCCGGGTGGACACGCAAAGACTGGCTCCTGCGGCGGCGCCGCCTCCTGCACTTCGGGGAGGGCAAAGTCCGCGCCGAGATCGGCCGGGGCGGCGTCCACGCCGAGATCCGCGTCGCCTCCACCGGAGCCACTGCCGCTGCACGCCGTGAGTACCAGCAAGCACGTCGCGAGTAGTCGGCTATCGATGGGAGCGATCACGAAGGCAGCCATGGCGTCGAGCAGGACGACGCGCTTCGCCGCCCGGGCCACGATAGACGCCGCGGCCGCGCACGCAAGCGCCTCCGTCGAGCGCGAGGTCGTGCGAGCGCGCGCTCCAGCACCGCGGGCGCCGCGCACGCAAGCGGCTCCGTTGAACGCGAGGTCGAGCGAGCACGCGCTCCCGCGCACTTACGCGGCTCCTGGCGACCTCGAGCAGCGACGCGCGCTTCGAAACAGCAGGCGCACGCGCTTCCAAACAGCAGGCGCAGCAGCTGAGGCGCGAAAGGAACTCAGTTCGAGGCGCCGTAGTCGATCGACGGAACGATGCGCACGTCGGGAGGCGGGCGCCGCATCCGAGGCTCAGAGGAACTCAGTTCGCGGTGCCGTAGTCGATCGATGGAACGATGCGCGCTTCCGGGCGCAGCAGGTAGGCGCCGCGCTGCGTGACGATCTCTTCCTGCAGGCCGAGCTTTCGCAGCGTGGCGATCGCAACGCGCAACCGGTTCGCGGCGGCCCGGGCGATCATGCGTTCGCCAGGCCAGCCGGCGGCCACAAGTGACTCACGGGGCACGGGCTCGCCCGGGCGCTCTTCGGCGCCGCGCACGAGGGCCGCCAGCACGCGCCTAAGGGTGTCGCGCTCGCGAAGGTCGATGCACTCGCCGCGGCGGTTGATCAGCCCGCCACCGTCGGCCGCGATCGCCGCATCCACCGATTCGATGCGGCGGCTCGCCCCCGGCCGATGGCTCGCGGCGCGCACGTCCGTGAGCGGCGATAGACGGGCGCCTTCGGGCATGGGCGCGTCTTCGCCCATCGCTCGGCGGATCGTCGCGCGATGCATCGCATGCACCAAGGAGAAGGTCGGGTCGGCGCTGCGCTCGATGCGTTCCCACGCGTCGTCGAGCAGCGCTTCGGCCTCCTGAAAAGCGCGTTCGTCGGCGACGACCACCGCTTCGTAGGCCGTGAAGTAGCCGTAGAAGCGGTCGTCGCCCTGAAGGTCCGCGCGCGCCACGCGCAACGTTTCAAGCACCGCCCGTACGTCGCCGCCGTCTTGATGAAAGGCCATCGCGCGGTAGGCGCGAAAACACGCTTCGTACCAAGTGGCACCCAGCGTTTCGAACACGGGCAGGGCCCGATCGTAGCGGGCCATCGCCTCCACCACGTCGCCCGCCTTGTGGTGCATGAGCCCGCGGTTGGCTTCGGTAAACGCGGCACCAAAGCGATCGCCCGAGGCTTCGTGAATCGCTTCGGCCTGTGCAAGGCAGAAGCGGGCGTCGTCCATCTCATCGAGATCCGTGAAGACGTTGCCGAGGTAGGCGAGCACGCGGCCTTCTTCGCGGAGCCAGCCCTTGGTGCGGTACTCGGCAAGGGCCGCACGGAGATCCTCCCGGCACTCTTCAAGACGCCCGAGGGGGCCTAGGGCCGCCGCGCGAACCACGAGCAGCGGGGCGCGCAGCGCGTCTGCGGGAATCGCGGCGAGGGCCGCATCCGCCAGGCGCACCGCGCCTTCCAGGTCGCCGCGTGTCAGCGCGATCTTCACGCGCACGCGTTCCGCGTCCGCGTCCGATTGCGGCAAACGCGCGAGGGCCTCTTCGGCGCCTTCGGGGTCGCCGGCAACGACGAGCGCTTCGGCCCGGCGTACGTGCGCCTGCGTGCTCAACTCCACGGGGCACTCCCCGCCGGCAAGGCGTACTTCGAGAAGCGCCGCGTATTCGCGAAGGGGCCCCTGCTCAAGGACGAGGGGCGCGAGGGCGAGGGCTGCCCGAAGGCTGTCGATGCCGAGGTTCGCGCGCGCCGCCGCAAAGAGATTGGCGTAGGCTCGCCGCAAGCGCAGACGATCGTGGCGGGCGTCGGCGCCGCGAAGGGCGAGCGCCGCCGCTTCGCCCAAGTCGGCGAAGTATGCCGCATGGGCGCGGCGCTGCGCCTCCGTAGGCGCTCGGGTCGAGGCGACGAAATCGCGAATGCTCCAGAGCATGTGAAAGCGGCCATCGCCGTGCGCCCGCAGCAAGCTCGCTTGGCAGAGGCGCGTGAGCCCGTCGAAGACGTCCATTTCTTCGGAGCCCTCGGCGCCGGCGACGGCCAAGAGCGCGTCGACGTCGAAGGTACCGCGAAAGGTCGTCGCTGCCTGAAGCAGTGATTGGTCCGCGGCCGGGAGCGACTCCCAGGCCGTGGACACGGCCAACCCGAGGGCCGTGCCGTCGCCGCCGAGGGCACCTGGGCCCTTCTCCAAACGCTCGAGCAAGCGCTCGGGCCCCAAGAAGACCACGCGCGACGCCGCCAGCTCGAGGGCAAGGGGCACGCCGTCGACGGCGCGGGCAATGCGGCACGCGTCCCGCGCCGAAAGCTGCACGTCTTGGCGAAGGTCCTTCGTGCGTTCGGCGAGAAGCTGAACGCTCGGGGCATCGAGCGCTTCGCCTTCCGGAAGCGTGAGGGGGCCGAGCTGAAGCACGCGGGCGCGCTCCGGTACGGTGCGGGTCGTGATAACCACCCGAAGCCCCTCGGCGTCTCGCACCCATTCGGCGATCCGGCCGATCGCGTCCGCCGGCACGTCGTCGACGAAGAGCCATCCCTGTTGGGCGCGGAGCGCCGCAACGAGGCGATCGGGACCGGCCACCTGAAGGGCTGCGAGCACCGCCGCGTCGAGCGACTCGCTCGACGCGGCCTCCGATGCGTCCACCTCGAGGTGCGCTCGCGCCACAAGCCAGGCGCGCGCAAGATGGGTCTTTCCGATGCCCATCGAACCGGTGATGGCCACGAGGCGCTCGCCTTCGCCTTCCGCCGCGTCGAGCAGCGCGAGCTCCGAATGCCGGCCAAAGGTCCGCTCCACGCCGGGAGGCTAGAGCACATCCAATCCCGATGCACGGCCGCTGTGCCGCTGGAAACGCCGCCCATCCCACTTCGTCTTCTCACGCCAAAATGGCGCCGCCTCGCGTCGGCCCGCGGACACGCGGCATGCCCGCTGGCGAGCACTCGACCGCGCACGGCATGGGCTTCCCACCGCATCCCACCGCGATGCATGGCCGGGTCGCGGCCGGGGCGGCGCCGGATCACTCGAGGCCCGTCGCCGGCAGGAGCGCCAAGTCGTCGGCCAGCGGCAAGGCCGCCTCGAGCCGCGTGTCCGCATCCACCAGCGCGGCCGTTCGCTCGATGCCCGTGCGCCAATCGCTCATGTCGACCACGCCTTCGGCCTGCAGGATCGCGCCGAGCGTGCCTCCCTCGATCCGGACGTCGCTGAAGGACAGGTTGGTGGCGGCGCTGCTTTCGATCACCAGGCCCACGCGCGCGTTGTTGACGAAGTTCACGCGGGTGAGTGCGAGGGCCGCGTCCACGTCCGCCTGAAGGCCATCGCCGACCTCGATAACTTGGTCGCCACTTCGCACGCTGGCGAAGGTGGTGCCCAGCACGTCGCTGTCTTCGAGCCCGATCCGGCTGCCGGCGCGCGCCGTGAGCGCCGCGAGTCCGTTGTCCATAAACATGACGGAGCTTCCATCGAGCTGCGCGCCCGCCTGAAGCCACACGCCGCCGAGGCGCTGCGACTCCACCGTCGACGCACTCAGCGTGCCCGTGCCGCCGTCGAGGCGCAGACCTAGACCGTCGCCGCCCGTGAGCTCCGTGCCGGTCAGCGCCACGTCCGTGTTCACCGACGCGATCGCATGCGCCGGAAAGGGCTGAAGCCCTTGAATCATGTTGCGCACGGTGACGTCCCGCAGGTCGAGCACGCTCTCAGTGGCGTAGACGCCGATGCCGACGATGTCTTCGATCACGCCGCCGTTCATCACGAGGCGCCCGTTCGCGACGATCACGCCCCAGGGACCGCCGCGGTTGATCGAGAGGCCCGCCGCTTCGATCTCACCGCCGTCGATCGCCACGAGGTACTGGCCCAGGTCCGTCCCGGCGAGCGGCGGCAGCACGTCCGGGCGAAGGGGGTCGAGGGCGCCGCTCACGCGTACGTTCATCCACGTGCCTGCGCCCGACGCGGACACGCCCACGCCGCTCGTGATGCGCACCGCCACGTCCGTGAGCATATGGGCGCCGTCCGCCACGACG
>JBCCRV010000612.1:0-4741 GCA_039201085.1 Myxococcota bacterium
CGCACGAGGCGATGGAGGACGATTCATCGGATTCGCACGAAGCGATGGAGGACGATTCGTCGGATTCGCACGAAGCGACGGAGGACGATTCGTCGGATTCGCACGAAGCGATGGAGGACGAATCGTCGGATTCGCACGAAGCCCTCGATGACGATGAGGAAAACGAAGTAGACGAGGACGACGATGACTGAAGTCGCAGCAACGTTTCAGGATCTCGTTCTTCGCCTTCAGCGCTTTTGGACGGAGAAGGGCTGCCTGCTTGGCCAGCCCTACGGGTCCGAAGTCGGCGCTGGCACCTTCAACCCGCACACGTTCCTTCGCGCGATCGGTCCCGAGCCGTGGAACGTTGCGTACGTGGAGCCATCGCGCCGCCCGACGGACGGTCGCTACGGCGACAACCCGAACCGGCTTCAACACTTCCATCAGTTTCAGGTGATCCTGAAGCCGTCGCCGATCGACATTCAGGACCTCTACCTCGAGTCCTTGCGCGCCATTGGCACGGACCCGATGGCCCACGACATTCGCTTCGTCGAAGACGACTGGGAGTCGCCGACCCTTGGCGCTTGGGGACTCGGCTGGCAGGTGTGGCTCGACGGCCTTGAGATCAGCCAGTTCACCTACTTCCAGCAGTGCGGCGGCATCGAATGCAAGCCCGTCAGCGGCGAGCTGACGTACGGCCTCGAGCGCATTGCGATGTACCTCCAGGACGTCGACGACGTGTACGACCTCGCGTACTCGAAGGACGTTCGCTACGGCGACGTGTACAAGCGCGCCGAATGGGAGTGGTCGAGCTACAACTTTGAAGCCGCCGACGCCGCCGGCCAAAGCACGCTCTTCGACCGCTACGAAGCCGACTGCCGGCGCCTCCTCGGTCTTTCGGAAGAGAAAGGGAAGGGCGGCGCCCTTGTCTGGACCGAGACGGACCCCCTCAAGCGCCTCGTGCTTCCCGCGTACGACTGCGCCATCAAGTGCAGCCACTATTTCAACGTGCTCGACGCCCGGGGCGCCATCAGCGTGACCGAGCGCCAGCAGTACATCGCCCGCGTGCGCTTGATCGCCCGCGGCTGCGCCGAAGCTTGGTACAGCCAGCGGGAAGCCCTTGGCTTTCCGCTGGCTAGAGACTGAACGGCACTGTTAAACCCGCGGCTGGACGCGCGGATTGGAGCCATGGAAGGAGTCCGCCCCAAGCATCAAACTCCCCGTCATCGTTTTCCTACGTCCCGCCTTTGCGTCGAGCGCCCGGAGTCGGTGTCGCGCGTTCCGCGTCGGGTGTCGAGCGTTCCGCGTCGGGCCTGGAGCGTCACGCGTTCCGCGTCGAGCGTCGAGCGTCGAGCGTCGAGCGTCGAGCGTTCTGCGTCGAGCGTCGAGCGTCCTGCGTCCTGCGTCCTGCGTCGCGCTTTTCGCAGGAAAGCGTCCAGCACGCGCTCGCGCCGCACGCGTTCCAGTGGTATCCAGCGGCATGCCTGAGCTCTTGCTCGAAATCGGCGTAGAGGAGCTTCCCGTGTCCTTCGTGGATTCGGGGCTTTCGAGCCTGGTAACGGCGGCCGAAGAGCTGCTCCGCCATCACCGGCTGGAGGCCACGAACCTCGAAGTCATGGGCACGCCGCGGCGTCTGGCGCTCGTGGCCACGCTCCCGGAAAGTCAGCCGCGTCGCGTCGAAGAGGTGACCGGTCCGCCGTGGTCCGCGGCATTTAAGGACGACGAGCCCACGCGCGCCGCCATAGGCTTTGCCAAGAAGCACGGCGTCGAGCCCAGCGAGCTCAAGAAGGTGGCGACGGACAAGGGCGATTACGTCGCCGTGAGCATCGACGAGCTGGGACGGCCGTGCGCGGACGTCGTCGGCGAGCTTCTGCCCGAGCTCTGCGCGCGCGTTCGCTTTCCGAAGGAGATGCGCTGGGGCGAAGGCGTGCACGCCTTCGGAAGGCCCGTGCAGTGGCTGGTCTCGCTGCTCGACGACGCCGTCGTGCCCTTTTCCTTTGCCGGCGTGGAAGCGGGGCGCACGTCGCGCGGGCACCGCTTCTTGGCACCGGCCACCTTTGAGTTGCCCGCTGCGTCCGCCTACGTCGACACGCTCGGCGACGCGGCGGTGGTCGTTCGCACCTCGGCGCGCCAGGACGCGATGGACGCCGCGCTTCGCGACGCGGCCTCAAAGCTCGGCGGCGAGCTCGTACCCGATGCGTTCCTTCGGGACGAGTGCGCTACACTCGTGGAAAAGCCCTTCATCGTACCGGGGCGCTTCGATGAGGCATTTCTCGCCCTGCCGGAAGCCGTCGTCGTGTCCGTGATGCGCGACCACCAGCGCTACTTCGCCGTGCGCAAAGCGGGCGGCGGCCTTCTGCCCCATTACCTGAACGTGGCCAATACGGCGGAGCGGCCCGCGATCATCGCCGAGGGCAACGACCGCGTGCTTCGCGCGCGCCTGGCGGACGCGCGCTTCTTCGTCGAGGAAGATCAAAAGCAGCCGCTTCGCGCGCGCCTGGAAAAGCTCGAGAACGTCGTCTTTCACCGCAAGCTTGGCAGCGTGGGGCAGAAGGTGCGCCGCATCGCGCGCCTTGCGGCAGGTGCGGCGGACGTGGCGGGTGTGTCCGCCGAAGTGGCCACGGACGCGGCGACGCTGGCGAAGGCCGACCTTGAAACGCTGATCGTCTTCGAGTTTCCCGAGCTCCAGGGCCAAATGGGCGCCTACTACGCGCGCGCCGAAGGCATCGACCCGGTCGTCTGCGACGCCATCGAGCAGCACTACAAGCCCGTCGGCGCCGACGACACGCCGCCGAGTTCGGCTCTGGGCGCGCTGGTCGGCGTATGCGAGCGCATCGATGCGCTCGTCGGCTGCTTTGGCGTCGGCCTCGTCCCGAAGGGCAACCGCGATCCTTTCGCGTTGCGTCGGGCGGCCCTTTCGCTGCTTCGCATCGCCGAGAGCGGACCGATCGACGTCGATGTCGCCGCGCTCTTTGCGTTGGCTTACGACGGCTTTGGCGACGAAGCGAAGATGGCCCCGAAGGGCGAAGGTCTCGGCGCCCTCGACGACTTCATGCGCGCGCGCCTGCTCGCGCACTACCGCGAGAGCTTTCGAACGGACATCGTGCAGGCCGCGATGGGCGCCTGGGCCGGCGGCTCGCTCCGCGATCTCCATGCGCGCATCACGGCCGTCGAGGCGCTCCGCGGTACGGGCGCCGTTGAAGCGCTGGCCACGGCCTTCAAGCGCGCCTTCAACATCACGAAGGACGCGAAGTTTGCCGAGGCGGTGCAGGAAGACCTGCTGGAAGATGGCGCCGAGCGAAAGCTCTGGGACGCGTTCTGCAGCGCCCGCGGGCAGCTCGACGCGCGCGCCGGCGATCACGAGGCCAGCCTGCGCATTGTCGCGGAGCAGCTGCGAACGCCCATCGACGCGTTCTTCGACGAAGTCTTCGTGATGGCCGACGACGAGCGGGTGCGCACCAACCGGCTCACGATGCTCGGCGCCATTGCCGATGCGGTCAGCCGAACCGTTCATTTTCACCGCATTGCCGGCGACGCCTAGGAAACGCAGGGAGCACCCATGAAGTACGTCTACTCGTTCGACGAAGGCTACGCCGAAGAGCGCCCCGTTCGCGAAGTGCTCGGCGGCAAGGGCGCCGGCCTGATCGAAATGACGCGCCTCGGCATTCCCGTGCCGCCGGGGTTCACGATCAGCACGGACGTGTGTGTGCACTACCGGGAGGCGCGGCGCGCGGGCCAGAAAGCGGGCTATCCGGAAGGTGTGGAGGCGGCCATTGAGGCGGCCCTGAAGAAGGTCGAAGGGTCCCTCGAACGCCGTCTGGGCGACGCGGGCTCACCGCTGCTCGTGTCCGTTCGCTCCGGCGCCCGTACGTCGATGCCGGGCATGATGGACACGATTCTCAACCTCGGCCTCAACGACGAGACCGTCGAAGGCCTCGCCGCCCAAAGCGGTGACGCGCGCTTTGCCTACGATGCGTACCGGCGCCTCCTGCAGATGTACGGCGACGTGGTGCTCGAGGTGCCGCATCACCATTTCGAAACGGCCCTGTCGAGCGCCAAGGAAAAGGCCGGTGATCGCACGATGATCGATGCGGCGCTTTCGCCGGAGGCGCTCAAGGAGCTCGTGGTTGCGTACAAAGCGATCATTGCGGAGCACGGCAAGGCGCCCTTTCCCGAAGACACGCGCGCCCAGCTTTGGGGCGCCATCGCCGCGGTCTTCGACAGCTGGGACAACGCGCGCGCGATTCGCTACCGACGCATGCAGTCGATCCCCGGTTCCTGGGGCACGGCGTGCACCGTTCAGGCGATGGTCTTCGGCAACCTGGGTGAAACGAGCGGTTCGGGCGTGGCCTTCACGCGCAATCCGTCCACGGGCGCGCGCATCCTCTACGGCGAGTACTTGCCGAACGCGCAGGGCGAGGACGTCGTGGCGGGCATTCGAACGCCGATGGCCCTTACGGCGGAGGCTGCGGCGCCCGGCAAGGAAGACCAAACGCTCGAGCGCACCCAGCCGGACGTGTTCGAGGCGATCACAACGCACTGCGCGACGCTCGAAAACCACTTCGGTGACATGCAGGACGTCGAGTTCACCGTCGAGCGCGGCAAGGCGTTCATTCTGCAAACCCGCACTGGCAAGCGCACGGCAGCCGCGGCGCTGCGCATCGCTGTCGAGCTCGTGGGGGAGGGCGCCATCGACCGGGCGCGCGCCGTCTGTCAGGTCGATCCCTCCAGCCTTGATCAGCTTCTGCATGCGCGGCTGCCG
>JBCCRV010000613.1:0-4741 GCA_039201085.1 Myxococcota bacterium
GCGCCCGTGGCCGCACCGGCGGGGGCAACGGCGAGCGGATCGCTCGTGCTCATCCGTCCCGACGGAAGCGAAGGGGAGCGCTTCGACCTCCAAGCGTCCACGGTGATCGGCCGCGAGGCCCAGGGACCGTTTGCGAGCGATTCGTACCTTTCGCCGCAGCACGCCGAGTTTCACGTGCAGTCCGGTTCGGCCCGTGTCGTCGATCTCGAGAGCCTGAACGGCGTTTATGTACGCATTCAGCCCGACACGCCCACGGAGCTCAGCGACGGCTCGATCTTTCGCATCGGCCAAGAGATTCTCGCCTTCGAGCAGTACAACGCGGCGGGCCCGGACGGCGAGGGCACCGTGAAGATGGGCAGCAAAAACGTTGGCTACGTCGGCCGCATTCGTCTCGTGATCGGACGGGAAAGCTACGGCAACAGTTTCCCCATCGGTCCGCATGGCATGCACATGGGTCGCGAGCGCGGCGACGTGATCTTTCCCGAAGACGGCTATGTATCGGGGCTTCACTGTCGCGTGCATGGCGATGGAGGCAAGGTGCTTCTAACGGACGTGGGCAGCTCGAACGGCACGTTCGTACGCGTTCGCGGCGAAGCCACGATCGCCAGCGGAACGCTCCTGCTGATGGGTCAGCAGCTCTTCCGCCTCGAATGCTAGGGACTTTGCCGCGCGGCTAGCTTGCTCTAGTTGAAGGACGAGCGGGCGCGACAAACTCCCAGGTGAGTCGCGGCCCAGACCGGTTCGACCTTCATTTGATCGCCTCGGACCCACCGCTCCCGCCGACCTCTGCGCGCTCTCGTCCTTGAAAGGCGCCTGCCGTCCTACGTTAGGGCCTGTCTTCAAATGAACGCCCGTGGATTCGTGGTCAGATCGTCTGCGAGCTTGCGTCTATGAGGCGAAGGAATCCCCAGCGGATTTCGAACCGAAGAGACGGCAAAATCGTGGATGGGCAGGGCGCGAAGGCATGGGTGTTCATTTGAAGACAGGCCCTAGTGCGTAGCGGCGGGCCGGGCTTCGTCTTCGTGAAGAAGGCGCTGCTCGACCACCTCAAGACCGTAGCCCTCGAGGCTCGGGATGCGGCGGGGGCGGTTCGTCAGCAAACGAATCTTTCCGAGCCCCAGGTCCGCGAGCACCTGGGCGCCAAGGCCGTACTCACGAAGCACTTCACCTTGCTGCAGGGCGGGTCGGCGAACGTCCTCGCCGAGCGCCCTCGCTAGCTCGTCCGAAAGGGACGCCGTCGCCGAAGGCACCAGCAAAACGACGCCGCGGCCTTCCGCCTCGATGCGCTGGACGGCATCGCGCACCTTCACGCGTGCGCTCTCGCCGTCAAGCGCGAGCACATCGCCGATCGTACTCGTTGTGTGCACGCGAACAAGCGTCGGCTCGCCATCGATGTCTCCGTGGGTGAGCGCGAGAAATTCTCGTCCATCCACGTCCGTCTCATACACGTGCGCGCGCCAGCTTCGGCCGCTCTCCAACGTGATGTCCGCCGAACGCTTAAAGCGTACGAGCCGCTCCCGGTTCATCCGGTACTCGATCATGTCCGCAATCGAGAGTATCTGGAGCCCGTGCTGCTCCGCGAAACTGCGCAGGTCGTCGGCGCGCGCCATCGAACCGTCGTCGTTCATGATCTCGCAGATCACACCCGCCGGCTCGAGACCGGCGAGTCGCGCGAGGTCCACGCTGCCTTCCGTGTGGCCCGTGCGCTGGAGCACGCCGCCTGGACACGCGCGAAGCGGAAAAATGTGGCCCGGGCTTACGATGTCGCTCGGCTGCGCATCGGGACGTACGGCGGTCAGCACCGTGTGGGCGCGGTCCGCGGCGCTGATGCCCGTCGTCACGCCTTCGCGCGCTTCGATGCTGATCGTGAAGGCCGTCGAACGGCTCGAGCGGTTTTGGTCCACCATCATCGGCAGCTGAAGGCGGTCGACGGTTTCCTCGGTGAGCGAAAGGCAGATCAACCCACGCGCATGGCGCGCCATGAAGTTGATGGCTTCGGGCGTGCATAGACTCGCGGCCATGCAGAGGTCGCCTTCATTCTCCCGGTCTTCGTCGTCCGTGAGAATCACCATTTTACCCACGCGCACGTCGTCCAAAGCCCGCCGTACGCGCTCGATCGCTTCCAGGTTTGTTTCCGTCATCGCTTCTCCAAGCACCATGCAGTGGCGCGTATTCCGCGCGTAATCGACCGCGAGAGAACGCTCACGATTGGCCCGCCATGTAGCCGGCCTCGCTCAGGGCCCGCGCGAGCGAAGCATTCTGGTCGCCGCCGCCGGGCGCAACACCATCGACCCCGGGCCGGCCCAAGAGCCGCGCCACGTACTTCGCCAGCACATCCACTTCAAGGTTCACCCGGGCGCCGAGGGCCCGCTCGTCGAAGAGCGTTTCCTTTCGCGTATACGGCACCAGCACCACGTCGAAATGCGTCGAACTCGCGCCGTTCACCGTCAGGCTCACGCCGTCGATGGTGACCGATCCCTTGGGCGCGAAAAATGGCGCGAGCGCCTCAGGCACGTCGAAGCGCACCCGCACCGCATCGCCGAGGGGCGTCCGTTCGGCGAGGACGCCGACCCCGTCGACGTGACCGGTGACGAGGTGGCCGCCGAGACGGTCGCCGAGCTGGAGGGCCCGCTCAAGATGCACGCGCTCGCCCTTGCGCCGCTCGCCAAGCATGGTCTTGTCGAGCGTTTCCTTCGACGCTTCCGCGTCGAAATAGTCCGCGCCATGCTCGACAACCGTCAGGCACGTCCCGCTTACGGCGATAGACTCGCCCATCACGTAGTTGTCGTAACGACAGCGCACCCGCAGGCGCGCGCCCTTCGCCGTGGGCGTGATCGAAACGATTTCGCCCACGGCGTCTACCAGCCCGGTGAACATTCCTTACGACTCCTTCTGCTTCGGGAAGACGCCCGAAATCGCCGTGTCCATGCCGTAGGAGCACGTGCGCACTTCCGAAAGGCGCCAGCCCTCGGCAACCGTATTCACGGATGCGCCGTCGGCAAAACTCCGTCCGCCGCCCAGCACCACCGGCGCAACGAAGAGCGTGGCCGCATCCGCCAAACCTTCGCGAAGAAAACCGCCCTGGAGCACGCCGCCGCCCTCGACAAGCAAGCGCACGATATCGCGTTTGGCAAGCACTCGGAGGCCCGCTTTCAAGTCCACGCGCCCATCCCGGACCGGAACGGGCAAAAGCTCGGCCCCCGCGTCGATGAGCGCCGCCTCACGGCCTTCGCCCCGTCCTTCGCCGTGAAGCACCAGCGCCCCGCCCCGGAGCACCTTCGACGAAGGCGGCGTGCGGAGCGTCGTATCGAAGACCACGCGGATCGGATCGCGGCCCTCCACGTGACGAACCGTCAAGGCCGGGTCGTCCGCGAGCACCGTGTCGACCCCCACCGCCACGGCGTCCGCCCGGTCGCGCATGCGGTGCGCCTGAGTGCGCGAAGCCTCGCCGGTGATCCATTTCGAGTCGCCGCTTTCCGTGGCCATACGGCCATCGAGGCTCACGGCAGCCTTAAGCTCGACGTAGGGCAAGCCCGTTGTGATGTGCTTTTCAAAGTCCGCGATGAGCTCGCGGCACTCGTCTTCAAGCACGCCACAGCGCACTTCAATGCCAGCCGCCTCGAGCCGCTCGAGGGCCCCCGGTACGTGCGGCGCTGGATCCCGGTAGCCCACGACGACGCGCCCAAAGCCCGCGTCCATGATCGCTTCCGTGCACGGCGGCGTTCGCCCGTAGTGGTTGCAGGGCTCCATCGTCACATAGATGGTCGCGCCCACGAGCGACTCGTCCCCCGCGTTTGCGATCGCGGCGACCTCCGCATGCGCCTCACCGGCTCGCGCATGAAAGCCCGTGGCGAGGTGCTTGCCGTCCTTCACGATAACCGCGCCCACATGCGGATTTGGGCTTGTGCGCCCGCCGCGAGCGGCCTCCGCCGCCAAAGCCATCCAGCGCTCGTCGCGCTCTTCGCTCGCGAAGGCGCCGCTCACGAAGCCCGCTCGGGCGTCCCGCCCGCCTTCTCCCCTACCATGCCCTGAAGAAGACTAATGAATTCGCCCACTTCCTGAAACTCACGGTACACGCTGGCAAAGCGCACGTACGCGACGGCATCGACTTCCCGCAGGCGCTCGAGGGCGGCCGTGCCGATGAAGGCGGCGTCCACCTCCTTCTGTCCAAGCTCCACCAGTGCGCGCTGAACTTCCATGACGATCCGCTCCAGGGTCTCTGCGCCCACGTCGCGCTTCGCACAAGAGCGCTGCAGCCCGGCGAGCAGCTTGTCTCGGTCGAAGGGCTGGCGCCTCCCGTCCTTCTTCAGAATCAGCGGAAGGGCCTGTTCAACCCGCTCATACGTCGTGTAGCGCCGGCCGCAGCCCTCGCACTCACGGCGCCGCCGGGTCACCTCGCCCGCGCCGGAAAGGCGCGAGTCGATCACGCGGTTGTCGAGGGTGCCGCAGAAGGGACAGCGCACGCTAAGCCCCCTTCATGCGGAACCGAGCCGGCCGCGCCCGCACCGAGGTTTCGAAACGGAACACAGATGCAGAGCATGGGCACATTTTATAGGGGCGTGACGCGGACATCGGGCGGCTCAGGGGAAGGCCACCGTGTTATCACACCGAATCGGCGAGGCCAGTGCTGTCAGCGCTCGAGCACGACGATCCACAGGTCCGCAACGGGGCCTGCGCGGCAATTTTTCTGCTCAAGTGGCCGCAGTTCGTGCCCGCACTCGAGGACGCGCTCGCCAAGGAA
>JBCCRV010000614.1:0-4739 GCA_039201085.1 Myxococcota bacterium
CGGCGGGTTCAGGCGGCCTTGACCGACTCGCCGCGCTCCCCGTAGGCTTCCGCTCCAAGGGATGACCAAGTCGGAACTCATTGAGGCCGTGGCGCAGCGTACGCGCGTGACGAAAAGTCGTGCAGAGCAGGTGGTCAACTGCGTCTTCGACGCCATGACCGAGTCTTTGGCGGGCGGCGACGGCATCGAAATCCGCGGCTTCGGCAGCTTCACGATTCGCCACCACCGCGCCTACAGCGGTCGAAACCCTCGCACCGGTGAACCGGTGGCCGTTCCGAAGAAGCGCCTTCCGCTCTTCAAGGCCGGCAAGGAGCTTCGCGAGCTCGTCAACCAGTCGGCCCAGCGCGAAACGACCGAGTCGCCGTAGCGACGGGGTGGGCGTAGTCTGTTAGCTTCCCGGCGATGACGCCGGAACAGCAGCTCGAAGAGCTCAAACGCGGGGTGGTGGACCTTCACGTGGAGGAGGAGCTCCTCAAGCGCCTGAAGGAGGGACGTCCCCTGAAGATCAAGGCGGGCTTCGATCCCACGCGTCCCGATCTGCACCTTGGGCACACGGTGCTCATCAACAAGATGCGCCAGTTTCAGCAGCTTGGGCACGAGGTGATCTTCGTCGTCGGCGACTTCACGGCATCGATCGGCGATCCCTCGGGCCGAAGCGCCACGCGGCCTGTACTCAGCCGGGAGCAAATCGAGGAGGGCGCGCGCAGCTACGCCGAGCAGGCCTTCAAGATTCTCGACGAATCGAAGACCCGCTTGGTCTACAACGGCAGTTGGCTCGGCAAGATGGGCTTCGACGATGTGATTCGTCTCGCGGGCAAGTACACGCTCGCCCGCATGATGGAGCGCGACGACTTCAAGAAGCGCTGGGCGGAGCACGCGAGCATTTCGATTCACGAGCTCCTCTATCCCCTCGCCCAGGGTTACGACTCGGTGGCCCTCGAGTGCGACGTCGAGCTCGGCGGCACGGATCAGCTGTTCAACCTGCTGGTTGGTCGCGAGCTGATGCGCGACTACGGGCAGCGCCCGCAGATTGTGATGACCACGCCGATTCTCGAAGGCCTCAGCGCCCGTGAAGAAGACGGCCGCATCGTGGGCGATAAAATGAGCAAAAGCCTCGACAATTACGTCGGGGTGTCCGAACCGCCGGCGGAGCAGTTCGGCAAGCTCATGAGCGTCAGCGATGCAGTCATGTGGCGCTACTACGAACTGCTTTCGAGCGAGACAAGAAGCGTTATCGCGCAGCGACGGTCGGCGTGCGCGAACGGTTCGATGAACCCGAAGGAGGCGAAGGTCGCCCTGGCCAAAGAAATCGTTGCCCGCTACCACGATGCATCGGCGGCGGATGAAGCCGCGTCCCGATGGGACGCGCAGTTTGCGCGCCGTGAAGTGCCACAGGACCTGCGCGAAGTGAGCCTCGACATCGAGGAGGATGCGCTTTGGCTGCCCAAAGTGCTCGCCCTCGCGGAGCTCGTTCCGTCGACGTCGGAAGCGCGCCGCCGTGTGACCCAGGGCGCCGTCACCATTGACGGCGAGAAGGAAACGGACACCAAGGCAACGCTCGCCGCTGGCAAGCGCTACGTCATCAAGGCCGGCAAGCGCGCCTGGGCCGCCGTCACGCTGAACAAGGAGGAAGCGCCGTGAACGTACTCGTGCTTAACTGTGGATCGTCCAGCGTCAAATACCGCGTCCTTAACGAAAGAGGCGAAGCACTCACGAAAGGCCGCATAGAACGCATCGGAACGGACGGCCGCACGCACGAGGCCGCGATCGCGGACGTGCTCGAGGCAACGGCGGAGCTCACGGTGGACGCCGTGGGTCATCGCGTCGTTCATGGCGGACCGACGATGCACGACGCCGTGGTCATCGACGACGAAGTCTTGGCGGCCTTGGACGCCGCCGTCGATCTGGCGCCCCTGCACAACCCGGCGAACCTGGCGGGCATTCGCGCCGCCCAAGCTGCCCGCTCGGACGTGCCGCACGTCGCCGTATTCGACACCGCCTTTCACGCGCGGCTGCCGCGTCGTGCACGAACCTACGCCATCGATCCTGAGCTGGGTGCCAATCTCCGTCGCTACGGCTTTCACGGTCCGTCCCACCACTACGTGGCAATGCGCGCGGCCGAAGCGCTGGGCGAACCACTAGAGCAGCTGCGCATCATCACGCTGCACCTTGGAAACGGCGCGAGCGCTTGCGCGATCGAAGCGGGCCACTCGGTCGAGACGAGCATGGGGCTGACGCCCCTCGAGGGCTTGGTCATGGGGACGCGTTCCGGCGACGTCGACCCAGGTCTCGTGCTTCGCTTGGCGAAGGAGCACGGCGTCGAGGAGGTCGACCGCCTGCTCAACCGTCAAAGCGGGCTCGCGGGTCTGAGCGGCGGTTCGGGCGATCTGCGCGACATTCAGGAGCGCGCCGAAGCGGGCGACGACCGGGCGCGTATGACGATTCAAGTCTTCGCCCATCGCGTTCGCAAGTACATCGGTTCATACGCGGCGGTGCTTGGCGGCGTGGACGCCGTGGTCTTCACGGGCGGCATTGGCGAGAACAGCGCATCCATGCGTCAGCGCATCCTCCAGCGGCTGGAGTTTCTCGGACTGCGCCTCGACGAAGACCGAAACCGCGATGCGTCCGTGGGCGACGATGCACCGGTGGCGGAGATCAGCGCCGAGCGTTCGCGGGTGCGCGCGCTCGTCGTGGCCACCAACGAAGAGCGCTACATCGCCGACGCCACGAGACGCACCGCCGGCGGCGCCCGCGACGTCAAGACGCCGCAGCCGATCCCAATCGCCGTGAGCGCACGCCACGTGCACCTGACCCGCGAAGCGCTCGATGCCCTCTTTGGCGAAGGCTACGAGCTCACGCCGTACAAACCCCTGAGCCAGCCAGGTCAGTTCGCGGCCGAAGAGAAGGTCAACCTGATCGGCCCGCGCAACCGCATCGATGGCGTGCGCATTCTCGGACCGCTCCGCCCAGGATGCCAGGTGGAGATTTCGCGCACGGACGAGTTCCGCCTCGGCGTGGACGCGCCCGTGCGCCACTCGGGGCAGACCAAGGGCTCGGCGCCCATCACGCTGGAAGGGCCCAAGGGCACGCTCCATCTGGAGGAAGGCCTCATCTGCGCGTGGCGCCATATTCACATGACCACCGCCGATGCCGAGGCGTATGGCGTGAAGGACAAGGATGAAGTCGAGGTAGCCATCGTCGGCGGCGATCGGGACCTGGTCTTCGGCGACGTGCGCGTGCGCGTGAAGGATTCGTACGCGCTGGAAATGCACATCGACACGGACGAGGCAAACGCCGCCGAACTTGGCCGCGGCGCATCCGGCGAGCTCGTCTACACGGGACTTGCGGGCCACCATGCGGAGCTTCGACAGAAGCGATGACGCTCTTTCGGCGCCTGAGGTGAAGGGTGACGCAGCGGCCTCGCCGTTCCCGGTCGCGTGGGCCTCGCTACCAGGGTAGCGTTTCCCAGCCCGAGTCTTCCTCGACCCGCCATCCCCGGAGCCGGAGCGACGGACGATAGCCGCGACCGGGTTTACAAGATCCTTCGACCCACGCGGGCGGCGTTGCAGGAGCAGGCCAACCCGCATCGAAGAGGGCTACTTCGAACGCTTGGCCTCGCATCGACGGCGACCAGCACGTATGCCCTTGGGTGGCGAACCAACCCGCATTCGTCACCAGATGGCGCGCCCTCGCACAGGCCTTCAAAGTTGGGATCAGAAGCGAGCCGCTTCGATGACGGCTTCTGCCGTCGGCGCGTCGCCTGGCGCACGCTTCAAAAGCGCGGCGGCGGGGGTGTCCTCCAGGGCTCGCAGGGGCGCGAGGTAGATCGATTCGTCGTCTTCGCCGTTGAGATGACCAATGCGCCTCAGGCCGGCGTCCGCGAGGTCGAGCAACTCGGTTCGCCATTCGTGCATCGTGCGTCCGCCGTAACTGGCGCCGAGTCCGACAGCGGGAACGTCCCGCTGCGCTTGGGCCGCGGCTTCGTATTCGATGGACGAAAGCGCCTTCTCCAGGGCCGATAGGGACGTCTCGTCGTAGAGCAAGCCCTTCCAAAGGGCGGGTAGGTCGCACACCAGATCGAGACGCTGGCCATCCGTGCTCCGCAGCTCGAGCGTCGACTTGAGGCGAACTTCCGGAAAGAGCGTAGCCAGGTGCGTATCCCAGTCCGTGCGCGTGGCTTGGTGGCCCTCGAAACCGTTCTTCATGAAGTCGCGAAAGGGCTGGCCCGTATTGGCCACGACCTTGCCGTCGCGCTTAAACATGAACATCGGCGCATCGAGGCCCCATTCGACGTATTCGCGGTAGCCGCTGGCGTCGTGCCACATGAAGGGAAGCATGCCCGTTCGATCCGGATCGACGTCGAGCCAGACGCCGGCGCGGTGCGAGTGCTCGCCCGTGGTCCTTCCCTCGGACCAGGGGCTGTTGGCAAACATCGCCGTCACGATGGGCGACGCTGCGAGCGACACGCGAAGCTTGCGCATCGCATCGGCTTCGTCGGCGTAGTCGAGGTTTGCCTGAACGGTGCACGTGCGGCGCATCATGTCGCGGGCGCGCGCGCCGCGCGTGAGCAGGTAGTCGCGCATGATCCCGTAGCGAAGCTTCGGTACCCAGTCGAGGTCTTCCTGGCGCGCGTAGGGATGGTAGCCGAGGCCGAGCCATTCGATGCCCATCCGATCGCCAATGCGGCGAAGCTCTGTCCGATGGCCCAGAAACTCGAGGTGCGTTTGGTGGATCGAGTC
>JBCCRV010000615.1:0-4723 GCA_039201085.1 Myxococcota bacterium
ATAGGGGCGCTGCGGATTCGGACGCTCCATCCGTCGCACCGTCGGCGAAAATCGCCGGGCGGCAATGCTGGTCAGGTCTCTAGATGACAGACTGAAATTCGAGGACACGCATCGCCGTCGTCAGTAGCCCTGGTAGGAACTCGAATGGGGAAAGCGCCGCGACGGCTCCGAGTGGTCTCCAACGTTCTGGGCCGTGAGCCAAACCAGAACAAGACTGAACAACGCCAGGCCCACTGCCAGCCCGTAGGTCATCGTGGCTGAGCTTCCACTTACTCTCATGCGGTCACCTCCATTTGCGACCGCTCAGAAATAAGTATCGGTCGAGCGATTTGAAGAGGCCCAGGGGTGGGATTGGCGTTCAGCCAGTCCCACTTGAAGAAGTGCGTGGCGCCGCGTTACGCCGCGCGGCCCAAACGAGAACCAGTTCCCTCTGCGCGAACAGCACGCGAGCCGTCAACTTGAACTGAGCATTGATCGGCGGCGAGCAGAACGCGAACGCACTGCGTTGACTGCTGGGCAGCACCCATGGAGTAGAAGGGCACCGAAGACAAGGGCACCGGCCACGGGTACGGACACGGGCGAGGGGATCAACCTAAGCGTCGCTTGGCGCGCGCCTGCGGTGCGATTTCATTCAGAAGCGCAGGCGTCCTTGCGCGACCCACGTGCGCACAAGCTGCAGATCCTCCGGCGACACAGCGGGGTGGGCGAGGGGCATGCCGGTGATCGTAGGATCGCGCTCGCCAACCTCTTCTAGCTGGCGGGCGCGCAGCGCATGCACGAGGCGCGGCATACCGGAAGCATCGGGCGCGTAGATGGACGTTCGACGGCCGTCGACCAACACCCCCGCCGACGCGCCTTCGTAGTTCGTGAGGTTCAGGCCTCGTCGCTCAAAGCCGAACCCGCCGTCGTTGCCCGGTCCACCGTCGCCGAAGGCGAGATCCGCATCCGCGTGGCAGTGGCGGCACGTGCGATGAAAGATGTGCTCGTTCACTTCCTCGTAGGACACCCGTCGTTCGAGAATAGGCAGGAGCGGCGGCGGCGTTTGCCGGACGGGGCGAAGCGGCGCGTGCCAAAGGTACGCCGCTAGGGCGCGCGCTTGCTCCGCGCTCGCCGCCGAGGGCATCAGTGTGTCGTGCTTCATGGCAGACGGGTTCGCGATCCACTCGGCAAGTCGCCCAGATACGAAGCGCTCGCGCACGTGCGCTAGGTCCGGCGCGAGGCGCGCTCCGTCGTCTCCTTCGGGCTGCGCTTGCTCTGGGATCTCCGCGTCGCGAAAGACATGGCAAGCGCCGCATGCGAGGCGCTCGAAGGCACGACGACCCGCGGCAACGAGGGCGCGCTCGGGGATCGCTTCGAACGCGCCGGCGTCACGGGTGAGAAAGGCGGCGATATCCTGCGCTTCGTCTTCGCTCATGGGCAGGCGCGGCATCGACGCGCCGAGGGCCGGACGGAGGTCTTTCGGCTCCAGAAGAAAGGCGGTGATCCAGGCGGGACGAAGGCGGGCACCGACCGACAAGAGGCTGGGGGCGGCCACCAGGTTCGTTATGTGCGAACGCCAGCGCTCCAGGTCGTCTTCGGACGCTTCGAACGTTCCCGCTTCGATCGCACGGTGACAGCCCAAGCAGTTCTGCGACGGCGCCGGCTCCGCAACCTCGTCGATCGTGTGGCAACGGTTGCACTGAAAGCGCTCAACAAGCGCGCGTCCGCGCTCGCGGGCTCGCCGCTGGTCCTCCGAGGGCTGCGCGCTCTCGACGGGCGTTGCGGCGGCCGGTTCATCCGGGACCACCTCCTCGCAGCCAGCGAACGAAGCGGCAAGCGCCAGCGCAAGGAGCGCGCAGAACGCGCGTTTGGCCGGCGCGCGCATGAAGTGCTCAGCTTTGGCGGCTCGACACCGCGCACACTTGGTTCGCCCGCCGCGAAACCATGTTCCGGCATCGCTCTAGGTGCGCATCACGGGCCTCGGCATCCTCCTCGAGGGCGGCGAGCGCCAGCCACGTGAGGGGGTCGCCGATCAAGTCGCGCTGCGCGAGATCGCGCAGCGTGGCAAGCGAGTCGGCCGCGGCACTTGCGTCCACGGCGACGGCCGCCTCTGCGACGTAGGCGGAGAGACGCGGATCGTCGGGCGACGTTCGTTGCTGCGCAACGAGTGCTTCGTGGGCGGCGCGAAGGTTGGCGGTGCGTACGCTTACGTGAACACGCCGAGCCAGTCGACCTCGACGGGACACCTGACCGTCAACGCGCACCATGAGAATCGCGTGAAGCATGGCGGCCCGCGCCTCGACGGACGCCGCGCGCTCGGGATGTTGGGTGTTGGGAAGAAACGCGTCCTCCAGCTCCGTTGCCCATTCGTCGCCATCCACCCAATCACCGCGGCGGTCGAGGGCGTGCGCGTTCGACACGCCGGCGAGCAGTTCATTCGCGAGGCGAAAGGCCTGACGAGATTGCCCGGCGGCCATCAGCCGTTCGACGCGTTCGACGCGGCGCACGGCGACGGGCAGCACGTAGGCGCGAATGTACTCGTTTAGGCACGCGTCCGCAGGCGCGGCCGGGGTCGAGAGCAGAACGAGCGCGAGAAGCGGGAGGAGGATGCGGGTCATGGGGTCAGCTCCATTCTAGCGCTCGATCGCGCGGCAGGTGAGTTGGGCGGCGGAACTCGATGGTTTGCCGGGTGGCGGTCTAGACCACAAAGACCACCGAAAGTTTGGTGATCGCTCGAAAAAACCTCAAGTGGTGAAATCGTTCGACTTTTGGGGACGGTATTCGTCGGCCGCATTGAAGACGCCCGCGAACACCGGCCGCATTCCCGTGGGCACGTTCGCCAGCAACGCGGCTTCTACTGATGACGGCCGCTGCCGCGCCCCAGGCGGTCGTGGGTCCACGCCGGGAGCGGCGGCACCTCTTCGCCCTCCTGCCGGGGCATGACGAGCCAGCGCAGCAGGTCGCGGGCGACGGTGACATGGGCCCAGCCCTTGTGTTCCTTCACCCGAAACATCGGCGGCGGTGCGAAGCCGTCCTCTTCGGGCTCGCTCGATGCCCACTGAACGTCGCGACCCAGGTCTTCGCTCGCGGCGACGGCGACGGCGTCGCAGAGCGTTTGAAAGAGCACCGGCGGGATCCAGCGAATGGCCCCGGCGTCCCTTGGAACGACGGCACCTTCAATCGCACCCAAGCTCTCGACGCGCGCACTCAGCGGCGCTTCGCCAAGCTCTTCCCGCACTTGGTTGAAGGCAGCAAAGAACATGCCCGGGCGTACGCCAAAGGCCGTGTCGGCCAGGCGCGCCCGCAGATCGAGTTCGAGCTCGTCGACGCCCGCCTGACGGAGAAAGGGCGTCTCCCACGCACTCACGGGCGCATCCGCGTGGACGCCGGCGCGCGACGCTTCGGCGCGTAGCTGCCGTAGCGTCTCGTTCCATTTCGACACGTCGGCCTCGCGTAGGCCGAAGGCGCGAAGCGCGTCCTCAAGACCGTCGATCGGCTCAAAGAAGACCACGCGAAGGGCGACGGGGCGCCGTACCTCTTCGATGAGTTCGCCCGGCGGGCGGCTTAGCTCGGCAAGCAGTACGGTTTCGATGAGGCGGCGCATGCGCGCATGGAGGACGGCGGCGCCCCCCGGATCGCGCCACACGGTCAGCACGAACGCGACGTCGCCTTCGCGCTCGCCGAGCGGGACTTCGAGGATGCGCGGATGAACCGCGCCCACTTCGCCCTCGGGCGCGCGCTCACTGCGCCAGTCGAACAACTCGTCGAGGGGACCGCTCATCTCGATAGGGTTGCTAACGCCGCCGGCAACCAGGAGCAACCGGCAGCCCCGGCCCGCATGAGTCACCAGGGGCGTGATGATCGTGCAGATTTGCGGAATCGTTGGGGGATTTCGCAATGCGCACGACGCAGACTGTACCTGCGCGAAGCGAAATCCCCGATTCCGCCGAGCTGTGCGAGGGCACGCCATGTGGTGATGAATGCCGGCTAGAAACCATGGACCGCGCAGGACCCCGGCCGTAGGCTCAGCGCGTGGATGACGAGCGCTGGAACCTGAAGGAATCAGACCTTGTTCCGGACGTGCGTGACGGCCTCACGCGCGTCGAACGCATCGTGCTCTGGCAGCTTCACGAAGCACAGAAGGAGTTTGGTCAACACAACGTTCCAACGGCGACCCTCTATGGACGCGTTGTCGAACACATCAACCTAAGCGTACCGGCGTTTCAAAAGATCCTTCAGAGGCTCGTCGGCGCACCGGGAAACACGTCCCGGCGCCGGGACTAGGTTGCCTCGGATTCGTCGGTCGGGTCGAGGTCGAGATCAAGGCGCGAGGACGTAGGACGGCAGGCGCCTTTCAAGGACGAGAGAGCGCCGAGGTCGGCGGGAGCGGTGGGTCCGAGGCAATCAAATAAAAGGCCGGACCGGTCGAGACCTATGGGCAGGGGTAGAGCGCGTCGAGGGCGGTGATCATTCCGTCGACGTCGCCGCTTTGAAGCGCGGAAGCATAGTTCGCGCCCATCGCTGCGTCGCGGGCGGCGGCGTCGCGCTCGAGGGCGGGGCCGAGGGCTTGAATGAAGGCCCAGTCCGCTTCCGTCGGCGCGCCGCAGTAGGTCGAAACGCGCTGTCGGATGAGCGACGCCAGGCCGTCGCTCATGCCGCGTCCAATCTGGTCCACCGCCTGGTCGCGGAGCGTGAGGTTCGTCGCCGTGTCGCCGGAGTCAAGATCGCGCCAGCAGCGCATGCC
>JBCCRV010000616.1:0-4707 GCA_039201085.1 Myxococcota bacterium
AGCGCGGAACGCACGACGCAGGCCGCGGAGTGCGGAGCGCGGAACGCACGACGCGGAGTGCTGAGCGCGGAGCGCGGAACGCACGACGCGGAGTGCTGAGCGCGGAGTGAGGAGTGCGGAGCGCGGAGTGCGGAGCGCACGATGCGGAGTGCGGAGTGCGGAGTGCGGAGTGCGGAGCGCACGACGGCGGACGCTCGGCGCTGAGCGCACGGCGCAGAGCGCTGAACGATGAACCCCGAACGCGCGACGCACCCGCCGGAACACACGACGCTCGGCGCGCGACGGCTGTCGGCGGGTCTCTTCAAGGTGAAGAGAGGCTAGCGGCCGCACTCGCCTTCGAGGTGGCGAACGACGGCGTTGAAGACGCCGCCGAGGGGATCGCAGATGGATGCGAACTCGACGCGGGGTTCGGCGCTTGCGAGGCCGCGCAAACGCGTCGCAACGCTGGTCGTGTCGTTGCATTCACGCTCGGCCGCGACCATCGCGGCGGCCCAGCGGCCGGGGGCGAAGTCGTCGAAGGCGCGGGCAAAGCGGGAGACGGGCAGCACGTCGACGTCCGTGTAGCCGCAGGTTCCATCGTTCGTCGCGGTACGGTTGAACTCCTCTTCGACGACCGAGCAGTCGTCCTCGTTGAGGAAGGTGACGACGTAGGTGAAGGCGCCGGGGCGGAAGAAGCCCTCGTTCGATCCATCAGCGACGCGATCGGTGATCGCCAGCTCGGCGGCGTAGAGCGGCATCTCCGGACCGATGGCCTCCGAACCCACCCGAAAGAGGCATCCAAGGGAAAGGGGATCGGGGCCGTCGGTCCACGGGTTGCGCAGCCCGCACGCTTCGCCGCGTACGAGGGCGCCGTCGGGGCCGTCGCGAACTTCGGGCGGAAAGGGAAACGGAAGGGGAATCGGAAGGTCCGACTCCACGGTCCCGGTGAACGTTAGACCCGTGGTCGTTACACCCACGCGCACGCTTGCGCCCACGTCGCGCAGCGAGGTCGCAATGCCTCCAGCGATGGACTGAAGCTCGAAGAGCTCGCTTTCGCCGCCGCCGTCATCCATCAGGACGAAGAGCACGTCGACCATGCCGCAGCCGGTGGGTTCTTCGCAGCGTCCGCCACTGCAAATTTCGCTGCCGCTGCAGGCCGGTCCGCTGCCGCACTGGCACGTGCCGGCCATGCATCGCTCGCCAGGATCGCAGGCCGGCGAACAGGTCGAGGGGCCGACGCACCCCTCGAACTCCTCGAAGGCGCAGCCGTCGGTGCAGCGAAGCGTGCGCTCCTGGCCGGCGGGACAGCCGTCTGACGTGGTCATGAGTGCGCCAGGAGCGCACACGCCTTCGCCCAGGCACTCGCCGGCCTCGAGCTGGCAGCTCGCAAGGCAGCGGCTCTCGCGCATGCCGCAATTTCCGCAGGCGACCATTTGCGTGGTGCCCGGCTCGCACGCGTCCGAGGGCTCGTTGCAGATGCCGAACTCCCAAACGCCGGCGGCGGTGCAGAAGCGGGTGGTGGTGCCGCAGCTGCCGCAGTCGACCGTTTCGGTTGCGCCGGGCATGTCGCACTCGTTCGACTCGCATTCGCCGGCGGGCTCAAACTCGCAGCGATCGCTGCAGAGCACTTCGCGCGTCTCGCCCGAACCGCAGCCTTCGCCGCTCTGGGAGCGGGCACCGGGGGCGCAGATCCCTCCGCCTTCGCATTCGCCGATCGCCTCCCACTCGCATGTGGCGTTGCAGCGCGCCGTCTGGGTGCCGCAATTGCCGCACGCGCGGTCTTCGGTCGTTCCGGGCTCGCACGCGTCGATCGGCTCGTTGCAGATGCCCGGTACCCAAACGCCGCCGGCCGAGCAGAAACGCTCGAGGGTGCCGCATGAACCGCACGACACGGTTTCGGTCGTGCCAGGCGAATCGCAGGGCTCTTCGGGATCGCCACCGTCGCCGCCGCAGGCGGAAAGGAGCACGATCAAGCTTGCAAGGGGAAAGCTACGGACGCGGGAGGTCATCGAGCTACGACGTAGCCGGCGCTGCAATGCGCTGTCAACGCACCCACCCAAACGTTCGGCGGGACGCACCCCAATCAAGGAGAATGCATGCGTGCGAAAGAAAAGCGTTCGAAGCCCCATGGCGCAGCGACACAGCAACGCTCGGGCCAACGAAAAAAAATCGGAGTTTTACCCTTCCGACGCCCACATCGACCGCACGTAACATGTCACATGCAGGACTCGGATTAGCGACCCAAAATCGCTTCGGCTCGACCATGCAGGTAGAGCTCAAGGTTTGAGTAACCGCTCTCCGTGAGCGCCGCGGCGTCGGCGGGGTCGGCCAGCTCGAGTCCGTGCTCTTCTTCCCATTCGTCGGGCATTCCGTCCTGATCCGCGTCGACCGGCGCCTGAGGACCGGATTCGATGAGCGGATCGCTCACATCGCCGACGCTTCCGGTGCCGTTGCGAAAGTCGTTGGCCGTCCGTTCGCCCATCGGGTCGCGCGGCCATGCGCCGGACAGGTCGACCACGAGATCGCGCCCGGCTTCGCGGGAATCCACGAACACCGCACCGCCCCCGTGGGGCGCGTCCACGAGCGTCGGCTCATGGTAGGCGCGTGAGAAGAAGCGCTGATCGTTTTCGTAGGCGTTGTCGTTCGCGTAAAGGTGAATCCAAGAGCCGAGGTTGGTAAAGAACGTGTTCTCCGTCAGCGGCGTGTCCGGGCCGGGCCGGGCCGTGTTGCCGACGACGTTGAGAAAGAGCGTGCCGTCGGTTGCGGACTCGACGTTCTGGGCATGAAAGACGCGCGTACGGCCGCAGTTGTAGAACACGTTGTTGACGAGATCGACGCGCGCGCCCTCGCCCGGCCCGTCGTTGCCCCAGTGCATGTGCGGCGCGCAGCGGCCCGAGTGGTTGGCGCTGAAGTTGTGATGGAAGGACACGTTTGTGGTCGGCGCATACGCGAACAGAGTGCCGTAGAGCTGACCCGTCGGACCGCTGTTGCTCACGGTGCTCCACTGAATCGTGTAGTCGTGGCTGAAGGTGATATCGAGCGCTTCATCCGTGCCTCCAGAGAAGTCGCAGTGGTCGAAGATCAGGTTGTGTGTCGTGTTGAGCGAGATGTTGTCGTAGGCGTTTCGTCCCCGAAAGCGCACGTGCCGCACGATCATGTCGTGAAAGTTTCCGCGGTACGCCGAAAGGGTGGCCCCGCCGCCCACAAAGGTGATGCCGCCCGGTGAGGTTTCGCCCGCGATCGTGACAAAGGCATTCGATTCATCCAGATTGCCGGCGCCCGTCGGCACCTCGATGACGCCGGACACGGCAAAGACGATGGTGCGGGGCTCGGTGGCGAAGAGCGCTTCGGAAAACGACCCGGGACCGTCCCAATCCAGCGTCGTCACCACGTAGGTGCGGCCTCCCCGACCGCCCGGGGTGATCGCGCCGTAGCCCTCGGCACCGGGAAAGGCGGGAAGAAAGTCGACGGGACCCGCGTCGCGGTCCCGGTCGAGTCCGACTTCACGCGGCGCGTCCTGGTCGAAGCCCACGTCGACCAACCAGCCCAACTCATCGTCCGCGCGCATATCGGGCAGGCGCTGGTCCATGACGTCCACGCCCGCATCGTCGTCCGGGACGACCGACGACTCGTCGCAGGCGAGCGTGAGGATGAGGAGGAAAAGGTACGCAGAACGGGGCATGCCCGCCGAAAGAGCAAGGCGTACGCCAGGTGCGTTTTCCGGCGAAAGGCGGGAAAACGACCGGCGAGGTGGTGGGGTCTACCCGCCACTTGCGGCGGGTTTGGAACGCACCGCCATCGCGGGCCCGCGAAGCGGCGCGCTTAGCGAATCGGCGCGTTGGCGTTGCTGCCCGCCCCCCAATACCCGCCGGTGAAGGGCTCGCGCTCAAAGAGTAACGTGCCGCGGCCCGTGTCCATATTCAGCACGATCGCTTCGCCAAAGTCCGTGAAGCCGAAGAGCACGCCGCCCCAATAACCCATGCCCCAGACCCGTTCGAACCCCGTCGGGCCGACGCGCGTGATGCGCCCCGCGTCGAAGTCGACCACGGCCAGGTAGTCCTGGGTCGGATCGTCGTCGCAAAAGAGCGTGATGTAGGTGCCGACGTCGAGGACCGAGATCACGTCGCCGGACGGGATGCAGCCATCGCCGATGGAGAGCACCAGCGTCTCGGGGCCGCCGTCCAGGTTCACGCGGTAGATCGCCGAAGGGTCGCGCGTCGTGATCACGAGGTCTTCGGCGGCGCCCGGCTCCGCGGCGACAAAGCCCATGCCCACGTTGGCCAACGTGAGGTCGACGACCCGAGTGACCTCCGCCGTGTCAACGTTGACCTCGAAGACGCCGTCGTTGCTCACGGTGAACACCGCGCCGTCGGAGCGCACGGCCAAGTCGGTCATTCCCGGCGCCGATTCGGTGCGGGACCAAAACGACCCCACGATGCGCGTGGTCCGCGTCAGCGGGTCGAAGCGTTCGAGCTCGCTGCGCGAGTGGGCCCAGATGACCGCCGGTCCGGGATCGGGCCGGGGCGCTTCACAGCGACCCTCAATGCACATGTCCCGGCCCGTGCACGCCGGGCCGCTCCCGCATCGGCACGTGCCGGCGTCGCAGCGCTCGCCGGCATCGCACGCGGGCGAACACTCCGTCGGGCCCACGTGCGATGCCGGCGAGCGCTGCGACGCCGGCACGTGCCGATGCGGGAGCGGCCCGGCGTGCACGGGCCGGGACATGTG
>JBCCRV010000617.1:0-4698 GCA_039201085.1 Myxococcota bacterium
CACATGATCACCGTGAGGATCAGGCCGCTCGCGCCCACGAGCGATCCGCCGACGATGAGCACCGTGTTCATGATGATGAAGCCCGTGAACGCGGCGGCGATGCCTGAGAGAGCATTGAGCAGGCTGACGACGACGGGCATGTCCGCGCCGCCGATCGGCAGCACGAGGAGCACGCCAAGGGTGCACGACGTGCCGACGACGCCCCAGGTATAGGTCGCGTTGAGAGGATCCTGAATGCCCAACACCACGAAGGCGAGGGTCGCGAGGAGCAAGAGTCCCTTCACGGCGTTCAGCCAGCTCGGTCCCCAGTCCGGCGTTCGAACCCATTTGCCGAAGATCGAAATGCCGCCCTTCAGCTTGAGCATCGCGAGCACGCTGCCCGTGAGCGTCATCCAACCGACGAGAGCTGAAAGGCCGATCGCCGCCCAGATCACCACGCGCGTCAGCGGGTCGTCGATCGCACCGCCCGCTTCCATTCGACCCGCTTCCATTCGACCCAGCGCCTCCGAAAGGGCCACGAGCGCGCTTGCGGCGCCGCCGAAACCGTTGAACAGCGCGACGAGTTCGGGCATGCCCGTCATCTCGACGCGAACGGCCATGACTACGCCGAGCAGTGCGCCGAGGGCGAGGCCCGCTGGAATGAAGATCCATCCCTGAAAGCCAGCGGCGACGCTCATCTGCCCGACGGTGGCGAGCACCGCGACGAGCATGCCGAGGGCGCCAAGAAGATTGCCTCGGACCGCCGTGCGCGGGTGGCCGAGTCCCTTGAGGCCCAGAATGAAGAGCACCGCCGCCAAGAGGTAGGCGATGTCGAAGAGCGCCGGGTTCACTGGTCCTTCTTCCGCTTCTTGCCCGCGATCATGCCAAGCATGCGGTGCGTGACGAGAAAGCCGCCCACCACATTGATGGTGGCGAGCACGAGCGCTCCGAAGGCAAGCCAGGTCGCCGTCTGCGATTGGCCCGCGTCCCACGCGACGTTTGCGAGCAGGAGTGCGCCCACGATGCTCACGCCGCTGATCGCGTTGGCGCCGGACATGAGCGGCGTATGAAGCATCTGCGGAACCTTGCTGATCAGCTCAAGGCCTAGAAAGACCGCCAGCACGAAGAGCGAAACGCTCATGAGAAATGCCGAGAGGCTCAAAGTCATGGCGCGATCACCTTTTGAAGTCGGGCGTGGTTCGGATGCAGCTCACCACCCTCGCACACGAGCACGCCGCCCATGCCTTCCACGAAGAAGTCGGAAGCTTCTGGCGGCCCGAAGAGAATGTCGTCGGCGGGATCGAAGACGAGCGCTTCGTCCTTCACGAGGGACGTCACGAAGGATGTGAGGTTGTTGCTGTAGAGCATGCTCGCCGTGTTCGGCAGCGTTCGCGGAAGTACCTCGTCGCCGATGATCGTAACGCCGTGCGAAACGGTCGTCTTGCCAGCGACGGTCGCTTCGCAGTTGCCGCCGACATCCGCGTTCATGTCGACGACCACGGCGCCGTTTCGATAGGCCTCGAGGGCACTCGCGGGCACGGTGATCGGAGCAGGCCGGCCGAAGATGCGCGCCGTCGTGATGACGAGGTCCGCCTCCGCGGCGACTTCGTTTACGATGCCGTTGACCTTCGCAATGAACTCGGGCGTGAGCGGCTTGGCGTAGCCAGCGGCGTCCTCGAAGTCTTCCATGCCTTCGACGAGAATGAAGCGGCCACCGACGCTTTCGATCTGTTCCTTCGCCGCGAGGCGAACGTCGCTTGCGTACACGACGGCGCCGAGCCGCTTCGCCGTGGCGATCGCCTGCAGGCCTGCGACGCCGCTGCCCATGACGACGCAGCGGGCGGGCTTCACCGTGCCCGCCGATGTTGTCATCATCGGAATGGCCTTCGGAACGTGCGCCGCGCCCAGCAGCGCCGCCTTGTAGCCGGCGAGGTTGTCCTGGCTTGAGTTCACGTCCATCGACTGGGCGCGCGAAAGGCGCCGAGGAATCAGGTCCATCGACAGGAGCCGGACCTTCGCTTCGATGCAGGCTTTCGCCGCTTCGGGCGCCCGAAAAGGATCGGCGACGCAAGCGATCGACGAACCCTCGCGCAGCTCGCTCACGTCCGGAAGGCCGACGCCGATCACAAGGTCCGCATCGAAGGCCTTCGGGCGCTCCACGACGGTCGCGCCGGCGGTCTCGTAGTCGCCATCGGCGTAGCCCGACGCCGCGCCGGCGCCCGCCTCCACCACCACTTCAAAGCCCTTCCGCGAGAGCTTCTTTAGCGAGCTCGGAACGATCGCAACGCGGGTTTCAGGGGAATGTTCGGTCGGTACTCCGATTCGCAAAACGCTTCCTTGGGTGCGGGTAGGGCGCAGGTGCGGTAGGGGGCAGGGCTTAGGCGCACCGCGGCCAAGGGCACTGCGCCCCAGCCTGCTGCGGTCCTAGGGCGAACCCTCGGCGGGGCAAATTGCCCAAGCGAAAAAGTGCGGCCCTCGCGCCCTCTGTTCAGAGCGCTGCCTTGCGGTATTTCTTCACTTGGCGCGCTGAGCGTTCCGCTCTCTGCGCCCTCGGTCGAGTATCGACCGTTCCGCATCGGTCGCGCCGCCTTCGGTCCCGACCTTCCAGCTTGGTTCTTCGATGGACCAGCCTTTGGGTTCTTCGATGGACCAGCGTTGAGTGGCATACGAGCGATGGGTTTTCGAGGTCATTTACTGAACCGGCAGCCAATCGCCCTGGCGATAGCGCCGTACGGACGCGCTTTCCCGGTCGAGCTGGAATAGGTCCAACCATCCACCTTCGACCAGCTGACGCACGTGAGCGTGACGCCCGAGGATCGCGTCCATCGGCGCGCACGGCGCCTCGATGAAGACGCTTAGCCGCAGCGGTTCGTAAGCCCAATCCTTGCCGTCGTGCAGCGACTGCATCGAAAGGCCGATGCGCAGATCGCCGCCGTTGCCTTCGAAGACCCCGATGCGTCCGCCGACCACGTTGTGCAGGACCTTGTTCCCGCTCCCGTAGCGCAGGTTGTCCACCGTCGAGGCGTAGTACTGAAGGTTGATCCAATGGGCGACGACCATCGGCGCCGTCATGATCAGTTCGAGGGTCTTGAACTCGGCGTCATCCTCGAAGCGGTACTCGTGTAGGAACGAGCGTCCTTGGAGGTTCATGTGCGCGCTGCGCTCGCGCGGCGCGACGATGAAGGCAGCGTTCCCGGCGAGGCCCCACTCGGGGCGCGTCTCGGACCAATCGCGGGTGCGCTTCTGAAAGATCTTTCGCAGTCGGGAAGGCTTTTGCGGCCCCTGCACGCCTGTTTTGGGCGCGCGCTCGGCCCGTGCGACCGCTGCCGCCGCCGCGAGGCGGGCTTTCAGCGCGCTCGCTTCCGCCCGGTGGCTTTCGGGCAGCCCGCACAGACCGAAGAGGGTCACTTCTTCGGTCGTAGTGTCATGCAGACCGGCGATGAAGTACGTGTCCTCCGGAACCGCGATGCCCTGCGTTGCGAGTTCACGCTGCACGTCCGGGTCGTTGAGCACCGCCACCGCGGCGCGCGCGTTCACTTCGCCGCTCTGGCCGCAGCAGGCCCCGCAATCGAGCCCGGCGGCGTGCGGGTTGTTGGTGGTGTGACTGCCGTGACCGGCGAGAAGCACCAGTCGTGCGAGGCCCTGCGTCAGGCTCATCGAACGCAGCATCGACGCCGCGATCTCCGCCCGCTCCGAAAGCTGAATCGGCGCGCCGCACGTATGGGCGGTGAGCTGCGGCTTGCGCGCCGCCTGCTCGGCTGCCGTAAGCTTGGCGCTCGCCGTGTTCGTCGGCGTGTCGCGCTGAAAGCCGCGCTTGAGGAGAGCGCCCGCGTAGCCGAGTCCAAAGGCTTCGACGAAGGGGAAGGCGGATACGGCGCCACCCTTCAGGCCCTTCATGCCGTGCGCCGCTTCAAGGCGTGCCTGCCGCTCCTTCGGCTCGATGCCGTCCGTTGCTACGAAGCGCGGTGAGAGCAGCCCCGGCAACTGCGGACGTCGGTCGCTCGTTCCCGAGGGTCGGTATTCGAGTGGAATGCCGAAGAAGCCGGCGAATCCCAGCGTGTGAATCGTTCCTTCGCCACGCTCGAGGGCGCGACGAAGCACTTCCGAGCGCACGTCGATGCAGAAGATCGCCTGCGCGTCGGGACGGGACGCTTCGCGCTTGGCGGAAAAGCCCGCGGGAAGCTGGGTGCAGAGCTGGCGCTGGTACGCGCGTTCCATCGCCCGCTGAAGGAGCCACTCGGGACGGTTGGCCGCGTGCGACGCATCGATGACGGCCCAGCGACGCATCGTTTGCTGCCATCGCCTCTCCTGGGCCGCATCGAAACTCTGAAAGAGGACCCATTCCCACGCGACGCGAATCGCGAGCAGATCGACGATCGTCTCTTCGTCGCCGTCTGAGAGCCGCGCTTCCCAGCGCTGATACGCGCACCACGACGCCCAGCCGTTTTGGTCGAGCAGGAGACCCAGGAGGTAGCGGCTTCGTTCGTCTTCGGCGACACCGAGCGCATCGAGCCCCTGCGCGATCGTGGCGACCGCCTTGCGGGGAAGGGTCGCGACGAACTCGCCGAAGCGCCCCAGCCCCATTTGAAGCCCCGGCGAGCGGTCGAGGGGTGGCAGCGCAAGCCCGCAAGTGGAAAGAACCGCGCGGCGGGCGGGGCCGAGCAGGGCCGGGCCGCGGTAGGGGAAGTAGGCCGCGCCGGACAGGCTGACGCGGGGGGG
>JBCCRV010000618.1:0-4691 GCA_039201085.1 Myxococcota bacterium
ACCTCGCCGGCGGCGATCATTGCCTCGCCGTCCCGCCGAAGGGCCTCGCGCGCTGGACTGCCTAGGGGCGGGAGATCGGCGAGGTCGCCCGCCGCCGGCGCTTCTACGATCCCGTTGATCGTGTTGTCGTGGGTCTCACGATCGCGAATTCGTTGGGCAAAGCGCTCAAACAGCCCTTGGTCAAAGCCGTGCCGTTGAAGAAAGTGCTGCGTTTGTTCGTCCAGGCGCATTGGGGGGCGAACGAATCATGATTCCCGTAGCAAGCACAACCTCGCCGGCCCGCAAAACATCGGCGGCATGGATTATGCTAGTCTTGCAGACTGGCAGACGCCGCGCCCCGAACCTTCGACCCAAAGGAATGCAGACGATGACGAGCCCGCGAATGAAGATCAGCCCCAAGTGGAGTGGCCTCGGTGCCCTCGCACTCAGCGCATGCGCCGCTGCCCTAACCACCGGTTGCGTGGTTCGCACGGCTCCGCCTCGCACCACCGTGGTCGCAACCCAACCGGCCGGAACGGTGGTCTACCAGGCGCCGCCCGCGCCGCAGGTGGTCGCCACCCGGCCCGCGGCGCCGTACGCGAACGCCGTTTGGGTCGAAGGCCACTACGTGTGGAACGGCGCCCAGTACGTCTGGACCCCGGGCTACTACGTGCAGAGTCGCCCCGGCTATGTCTACACGCAGCCGCGCTGGGTGAGGCGCGGACGCGGCTACGTCTATGTCGATGGAGGCTGGAACCGCGGGCGCGGGCGCGCCGTGCGGACCACGACCGTGCGGCGAAACGGCGTAGTACGCACGCAGACCCGGCGCGGACGCGGGGGAACTGTGGTGCGCACCCAAACCCGTCGGCCCAACGGCACCGTTCGAACCACGACGCGGCGACGCAACGGAGCCGTCCGCACCCAGACGCGGCGTCCAAACGGCACCGTTCGTACCACCACCCGTCGACGGAACGGGACCGTTCGAACGACAACGCGGCGGAATGGCAATGTGCGCACCACCACGCAGCGCCGAAACGGGACGGTGCGAACGACCACACGGCGCAACGGTCGAACGCGCACCACCACCCGAAGGCGCAACAACAATCGCCAGGGTGGTCGCGTGCAGGTGGAGGTGCGCTAACGTCGGCTCGAATCGCGCCGCATAGGCGCGATCGGGTGTGAACGCGCGCTCACGATCGTGGGCGCGCGTTTTTACGTTGGGCGTCGGGCGATCGCCGCTGCCGATGCCCCCCGGCGGCCGCCTCGACTGGCGCCGGAGCGGGGCGGGCTTCACAACCGTTGGCATGGGCTATGTATTTGATCCCAATCAGCTTCACGAGTGCGTTCAAGCGGGCGTCGGCCTCCCCATCGAGGACGCCTTCGATGCCATCACGAAGGAGCTCAAGGCGCGTTATCCGGAGCACATCGACGATGGACCGCGCCGCTGGGTCCTCAACAACGCTGGAGGGGCGATGGGGCAGCTGGCTTTTCTTCATGGGTCGCTCACCGAGTACCTGATTTTCTTCGGAAGTCCGATCGGCACGGAAGGCCACTCCGGGCGCTACCGCACGGAGGTCTACGACTGGGTCTTCAACGGCGAGATGTGGTGCTACCTCGAAGGCGAAACAGAGCGCACGCTCTACAAGCCCGGAAGCACGGCCTACCTGGGCCGCGACGAGGTCAAGGGTTACCGAATCCCGGAGCACGCTTGGATGCTCGAGTACTCGCGCGGCGCCATTCCTTCGATGTTGCCCTTTGGGCTCGCCGACACGCTGGTCAGCACCCTCGACTTTCGCACCTTCGGCACGACCGTTCGCCGCTACGGGACGAAGGTCGTCGGATCGCTCCTTCGCGGAAAGATCTAGGGGTCGAGCGCTGTTCCAAGCGGGACCGCTTGTAGCTGGCTCAGCCCGAGAACCCGACGGGCAGTTTCTTAATCCGGTTGCGCGAGATTCCACGTCCACGAGGCGAAGTAAATGCTGGATATATTCGAGGTGAGGGGATGGATGAAGGTTGCGTGAGTAGGCGGGCATTTGGCCGTCGGAGTTTTGGGGATGAGCTCTAGGCCTTCGTGCCTAGCGGCGCGCATCGCGTACGTCGCACTGCTCGTGGCGTGCGGCAGCAGCGAGGCCCCGGCGTCTGTGCGGCCCGCCACGGCCGAGGCCGAGGGCGGCGACCAGAGTTGCGCCGAGCAGGTCCCCGCCCCCGCGCCCCTGCCGGGCGTCGTCGATGGTCAGCGAAGTCTCGCCTACTGGCTCGAGCGCACGCCGTCCCCCGATGAGGCCGTGCTCAGCGCCGACGCCGCGCGTGCGCACAACGCGTCCCTTGTGGCTCGCGGCCTCCGTCCGGCGCCCTTGTCCCGTCCGCTTTCGCGGGACGAGCTCATCGAAGACCTACAGGAGCGATGGTCGTACCTGCAGGAGCGCTTCGCGGACGGTCGCTACGTCGAAGGGAGCGGCGAGCCCGTCGATGGGGCGCTCGTCGCACCGGCTGTCCTCAGCGAGCTTGCGGAACCAGCGCCTGAGCTCTTCGTCGCGCGCGGCGACGTGCCCTTTCACTGCGCGCCGCGCGCCGAGCCCTTCTACACGCCAAGCCGCGACGAGGCCTTCGACCGCAACCTATGCTTTACGGCGCGCGCCGGTGAAGCGATCGAAGTCCTTGTGTCCGTCGGCTCAATGCGGCTCGCGCGCACCGAGTACGGCATCGGGTTTCTCACGCGTGGCCAGTCGCTGGGCGAGCCCGTTCCAGGCGAATACGAGGCGGACGTTCGCGCCGGTATACGCGGCCGCGTCGGCGACGCGCTGGCCTTTTCAACGGCCGCCGGCTGGTTGCGTGTTCGCGACTATTCGCTGCACGACGAAGGCGAAGCCGCCGTGCGTTCGGTGACGCGCGCGGACGTGCTTCGCGAGGCCTTCGCCTTTCTCGACCAGCCCTACGGCTGGGGGGGGCGCGCGGGCGGACGCGATTGCTCGCGCTTCTTGATGGACGTCTTTGGCGCCCTCGGCGTTGAGCTTCCCCGCAATAGCGCCGTTCAAGCGCAAGCCGGAACGCACGTCATGGACGTCAGCGATGCGAGCGCCGAGGCGAAGCTCCTGCTCTTCGACGCAGCCCATGCCCAGGGCGTCGTGCTGCTGCACTTTCCGGGGCACATCATGCTCTACCTCGGCAAGGCGGAAGGCCGACCGTTTGCGATTCACGCGTTCAGCGAGTTCGTGACGCCGTGCGATCAAGAAGGGCAGGGCGAAGGTGAAACGCTGCACCGCGTCGACCGCATCGACGTATCGGACCTAAGCCTCGGCGCCGGTTCGAGTCGGCGCGACTTCCTTGCGCGCATCACTCATGTCTCCGTGCTGGGCATGGCGGCGGGCGCCTTGGATGGCGCCGCCCTCACGCGGGCACCCGTGCCGCCCGAGATCCCCGCCGAGTGCGAAGACGGCCTCGACGCATCGATCTTTCGCTCGCCCCGGCGCCCGAACGCCGCCGAAGCGATGCGCGTGATGGCCACCGTGACGCACGACCCCGGTCCGATGACGCTCGCCGTCTACAACGACGAGGGCGAGCGCGTGGAACTCGACGAAGTGCGCGCCCTCGGCGGCCCGCCGTACAGCCGCTGGGCGACGATGCGTCTTCCGCGCGGCCGCTACACCGCCGTCCTCGGAGACGGTCCGCACGTCGTTGCCTGCGAGCGCTTCGTCGTCGCGCGCTCGCCGCCGCCGGTGAGCGCGCGCTACGAACCCGCACCCGCGTGGGAGAGCGTGTGGTCTTGGGAGCGCGACACGGAGAACCTCTATTCGCTCTTCATCGAGCAGCTCTTTTCCGGCGACGAGCCGTCCACGTGGCCGGACCTGCAAACGCTGCTGCGCGATCCCGCGCGCAACGTGCTTCACGACCACCGGCACCTCGGCGAAGACGCGTCCCTCGAGCTCGTCCCCGATTGCGCCGACCTTCCGTACTTCTTGCGCGCGTACTTCGCGTGGAAGCTTCGCCTTCCCTTCGCGTGGCGCCAGTGCCGACGCGGCCGGGACGGCCGGCCGCCCGTGTGCGATCAGCGCCCCGCGACCCATCGAACGGTCGTCGATGCGCCGAACGATCTCGAAGCGTTTCGTCAGCTCGTTCGCACCGTGCGCATGAACGTGCATTCGTCGACGGACCGCACGCGGCCCGACGACGACGCGAGCGACGTCTACCCCGTGCCCCTCGAGCGCTACGCACTTCGGCCCGGCGCGATCTTTGCCGATCCCTTCGGCCACATTCTCGTCACCACCGGATGGCGCGCAGGCGTTTTGGGTCCACGGGGGACGCCGGGCGAAGCCGGCGCATTGCTCGCCGCCGACGCCCAGCCCGACGGAACGGTGGGCCGCCGTCGCTTCTGGCGTGGGTCCTTCCTGTTCACACCGGACACGCGCGCCGCTGGCGCCGGCTTCAAGAACTGGCGGCCCGTCGTGTACGAGCGCGTCGACGAGGTCGTGCGCGTCCTGACCAACCGCGAACTCGACGGCGACGAATACGTACGCTTTAGCCGTCAACAATACGAAGGCAGCCTCGACGACTTCTACGACGCCGTCGATGCACTCGCGAACCCGCGGCCCGTGCCCGTTGGCGTGGCGATGGACGCGCTGCTCGACGCCCTTCACGAGCAGGCCGAGCGTCGGGTGCTCTCCGTCGACAACGGCGAAGAATGGGTGCGCGGCCACGGCGTCATGTCCATGCCC
>JBCCRV010000619.1:0-4688 GCA_039201085.1 Myxococcota bacterium
GAGCGGCACCCATCCGCCGGCCGCAAGACGCGCGAGCAAGGCCGCCGGGCGACGGCGCCGCGACAGGTCCACCCGTTCGGCCCCGCCGCGCTCAAACCAGCTGCCGCTTCGATGAACGGTGAGGCGCTCCGAATCGCCGAGCGCACGCCGAAGACGGGCCTCCACGAGCCGGCACGCAAAACGGCGCGTGATGTGACCGCGAAGTTCACTGTTGCCCCGCAGCCGCTCACGAATCGCGGCCACATCCTCAAAGGGACCCAGTTCAATTCGTCGCAGCGCAATCGCGTCGCGAAAGGCTTCGTGGGCGGTGGTGGCCGCCAGGGCTTCCGCTTCATCCAGGAGCACCCGCGCAGCGTCGCGTTCGCCGGCACGCGCTTTCAGACTCGCACGGCCCGCGAGGGCCATCGCGGTGATCGCGCGCTCTCCACGTGGACGCGAATCCTGAAGGGCGCGGACGTACGCTTCTTCGGCACCCGGCTCATCGAGCTCAAGCCGCACGTTGCCGATCAAGAGACTGCAGAGAGCCGAGAGTCGTGGATTGCCCGCGTCGGCGAACGCGCGCTGACAGCGTTCATACACCGGACGCGCCTCCGCCGGCCCTCCATCCACATGCGTCAGCACCGCGCGAAGCAGCGTCGGCACGGGCCATTCATCGCTGCCCACGTCGCCAAGCGAATCCACCTCGTCGAGGGTGGCGGCTGCGGACTCACCATCGCCGCGAATCAGTCGAGCAATGGCAAGCATGATCAAGATCTGCCGGCGCCGCCCGGAGCCGACGTCGGCCGGAAGCATGGCGAGCGCAAACTCCAGCCGCTGCTCGGCCACCGTTTCGTCCTGCAAGAGCAAGACCTGCGCGGTCTTGCGCAGCACGAACGTCATGGTCGTCGGCAGGTTCTTGCCGGCCAAGCGGCTCGCCGCCGTTGCGAGCAGCGCGAGTCCGCGATCGCCCTCGTGCAGGTTCCCGTAGAGATGGCCGAGCATTGCTTCAGCGATTGCCTCGGCCTGCGGCCCCTCTTCCCGCGCCAACCCGACGGCACGCTCCTCCTGCACGAGCGCCGGACGAAACCGTCCGCGCCAGCCTTCAAACTCGGACCGCGCCAGACTTGCGCAGAGGCCGTCATCTTCGAGCGATTCGAGCATTGACGCGTACTCGCCGTAGTCCGAAAACCACAGATAGTGGGTGCGCAGACGAAGGAGCGCCTGAAGCGCATCCGCAACGCGGCCTGCACCCAAGTGACGATCGAAGAGTTCGCGCAGCACTCCGACGTTTGACGGGAGGTCGCTCGATTCGAAAGCGGACACATTCCAAGTCGGACGTAAATAATGCGCCGTTAGCCGCGCCTCCGCTTCGGCGCTGAGCGCGTGGGGCGCGTATTCGGTGACAAAGTCCCGCACGACGCGATTGACGAAGAAGCGTTCCGCGTGCCTCTGATCCATTTGAATCAGCGACGCCGCCCGAAGAACCTGAAGCCGGACCCAACCGTCCCCGGGCTCGGCGCCGAGAACGAGTTCAGCGCTCGCAAGATCGAAGGACCCGCGCAAGCACGCCAGTGCCGCGAGATCCGTTCGAGCTTCTGGAGTCAGCAGCTCCCACGAGGCACGGACACATGCGTCCAGGGACGTGAACCGCTGCGACGCACTTCGCAGGCTCGCGCTTCCCGAACGCTCGAGTTCTGCCGCAACGGCCGCCGCACTGGTGCTTGCCGCGTGCGCCGCGGCCATTTCAATCGCAAGAGGACAGCCGCCCAACCGCTCGACAATCGAGGCGGCGATCACGCGCTCCGATTCGTCCTCCGCAAAGGAGAGCCGTTGAGCCCGTGCACGCTCCACGAAGAGCCGATAGGCAGGAGAATCAGCGCCGGTGCAAGGCAGGTACGCCAGCTCGTGCACCATTTCGCCGTCCACGCCCAAGGGGCGGCGTGAACCAAAGAGCCAGCGAGCGGGGTGAGCGTTCACTTCATTGGCGACGGCTTCGTGCACATGCTCGACGTTGTCGACGATTACCAAGAACGCCTCGGAGAGATGGGCGCGCTCATCCGCCATGAGCGCCAATACATCTTCCACGGTCCGCGCGCCCGCCGCATCGATGTGCACGACGTCGCCCTCTGCGCGAAAGCGATCGCGCAGCAGCGCGACCAGGGCCGACTTCCCGCATCCTGGCGGACCTACGATCGTAAGGCGGGCTTCCGCCCGGTTTGCGAGGTAGTCGGCCGTGCGGCGCAGGTCGTCGTCTCGGAACAGCATGCGAGCCTAACGAGCGTAGCCCGAATTTGTGCCCCGTCGACGCGACCTGCCCTTCCTCGGCCTCGGCCTACTCCGCGACTACGCGTGCAAAGACCACGGCGTCGGTCGTCTCCCCCGGCAACACCGGGCAATCCACACGGATTCGAGCGTTCACGCCGGGCGGAATCAAGACGCGACAGTCGGCAATCAGGTCGTCGGCGCCCACGGGATCGGCATCCCAGAGCTGCACGTTGATGCGACCTAGGACGGCATCAAAGGGCATGCCCGTCACGGTGATCGCATCGTTTCCGGACCACTCAGGAGTCAACGAGTTCGTAACGGTCGGCGTGCGTTCAAACTCGCCGCGAAGGGATACGCCGGCCCACACACCGGGGGCATCGAGAAAATCGTAGCCATCGCCGTTCGGGTCCTCACGTGATACCACCGCACCCAAAGTCTGCACCCGCCATGTGACCCTGGGATCGGGCGCGCAGCAGAAGTAAGAGGAGTTAAGCGGATGTAACGGATTCTTCCTCGTACGGAAAACGCCCCTTGGGAACACCCCGGGACTCCGCGCGAAACCCCTTCACAACAGAGTAGGATCCATGCCCTCGCTTACCCTATCCCGCCCCCATTTCCGCGGCCTTCAGCGGCACACCGCTGTGTATTTCCTACTCGCTCTGAGCGCGCTCACCAATACGGCGGCGGCGCAGCGGACCAACGTCCGCGACACCGGATTTCGCGACCAAACGATCGTGGACGACACGCTGAACCGCCGAGGGCGCATCGAGCTCGGCGCCAATCTCGCCGGCGCCCTTTCCTTTGGCTCCTCGACCCCGGAAGGCGGCGACAGCGTCAGTCAGAGCAACCTCTACGTCACCGGCTCGCTCTTCGGCGGCTACATGATTCTCGACAACCTGGAGCTTCGCTTGAACGTCGGCATGCAGTTCCTTGGTCGGACCGTCGGCGACGACTCGATCACCGCGCCGAGCTTTGTAGGCGCCGTTCAGGCCCTCTACCAGCGGGATCTCATTCTCGGCCTGGGCATCTACGCTGGCGTGGGCGGCGGCGGATTCTACGGGTCGCGCACGCAAGAAGTCACCGGCGGCCTCGAGCAGCGCTTCACGTCCTTCGGCGGCCTGGCCCAGGTTCTGCTGGGCCTAATGGTCATGCCTGGGCCGAGGCTGGTCCTGCGCGGCGGACTGCGCGCAGACTTTCTTATAGGCTCCGAATCGGCGGACGAGGCCGCCGGAATCGCTGGGAGCGAATCCTCCTTCTTTACGACCCAGGTACTCTTCGACGTCTCCTTCGGCGTCCGCTTCGGCGGTTAGGAACGGGAGGCATTCGTCCAGCCAAGCCTGACAAGCGATCGGGGCAAGGCGCCGCGGAACTGGATCCCGCCTTTTTGAGATGCGCGTTAAACGCGCTAAGGCATGGGGGTGGCGGACGAACGCACCATTCATTTTGTTTCCCTCGGCTGCGCCAAGAACCGCGTCGACACGGAGGTCATGCTCGGCGTGAGCGGCGTCAGCGGCTTTCGCCACGTCGAGCAGCCCGAAGACGCGGAGGTCATCGTCGTCAACACCTGCGGTTTTATCGGCGCCGCAAAGGAAGAGTCCGTCGACACGATCCTTGAAATGGCCGAGCACAAGCACGGTCGCTGCGAAAAGCTCGTCGTCGCCGGCTGCCTTTCGCAGCGCTACCCGACCCAGCTCGAAGCGGAAATGCCCGAAGTCGACCACTTCCTCGGCAGCTCGGACATGCTCAAGCTCGCGGACGTGCTCGAGGGCGACGCCGAGCGCATGCTCGTCGGCAACCCCGCGGCGTACACGATGCGCGCCACGGACCCGCGCGTGCTCACCCAGCGCGGCCACAGCGCCTACTTGAAGATCGCCGAGGGCTGCGATCGAAGCTGCTCCTTCTGCAGCATTCCCAGCTTTCGTGGGACGCAGCGAAGCCGCGGCATTCCCGACCTTCTAGAAGAGGCGCACGCGCTCGCCGAGGCCGGTGTGGTCGAGCTCAACCTGATCAGCCAGGACACGATTCGCTACGGCCGCGACCGCGCGGAAAAGCCAACGCTGGCAAAGCTCGCCGCGGCCCTCGGCGAAGTGCCCGGAATCGAGTGGGTGCGCCTGCACTACCTCTACCCTGAGCGACTGACGCAGGAGCTCGTCGACGTGCTCGCCCACCACCCAAAGGTGCTGCCCTACGTCGACATGCCGCTGCAGCATGCCTCGACGCCGATGCTCAAGCGCATGCGCCGGGGACACGGCGGTGACCGACTCCGCAAGGTCGTCGACCGCATGCGCCTCGCGGTGCCCGATCTGGTCTTCCGCACGAGCTTCATCGTCGGCCACCCCGGCGAGACCGACGAGGACTTCACCGAGCTGCTCGATTTCGTCCGATGGGCCGAGTTCGACCACGTCGGGGTCTTTCTCTACTCACCGGAAGAGGACACGCGGTCC
>JBCCRV010000620.1:0-4683 GCA_039201085.1 Myxococcota bacterium
CGGAGGACGCGCGCTTCCACTTCACGCAGCGTGCCTTCGAGCGGATCGTGGCGCTGGACCAAAGGCCAGAGGTCTTCGGCGCGCAGGCGGGGCCCTTCAGCACCGCGAATAGACGCCGCGAGCACCAGGCGAAGCTCTGCCTCGTTGCCGGGCCAAGGGTGCTGCACGAGTCGTTCGATGGCGCTTTGATCGAGGCCCATCGGAGCGCGCCCGAGGGACGCGCACCCCTCGGCCGTCGCGAGCAGGATCAGCGAGGCGAGGTCTTCGCTCCGCTGCCGGAGCGGTGGAAGATGAAGGCGCCGTCCGAGGCGGGCCAGCAACTCTGGGTGCATCGTGTTGAGGGCGCTTTCGCTCGCCGCGGCGGCGATGAGGCAAACGTCGACGGGGTAGGGCGATGCACCTTCGCCGCGCGCCCGTCCCTGCCGCTGCGCCAAGGTGTCCGCAAGCTCGAGCTGGTCCGCTTGTGAAAGGGCCGGAAGCCCCTCAAGAAAGAGCGTTCCGCCGGTTGCCAAACGAAGTAGACCGGGGCGCATGCCCTCGCCAAAGAGCAGGACCGCATCGGCGCCGCGGCCGCTCACCCAGCGCGTTCGGGCCGAGCGCCGATGAAGTTCCTGCGCCACCGCGTTCGCATCGACACCGGCTTCGGCGATCAGCACCGCGTGTGCTTGCGCCGCGGCGAGCTCGTTCAGCGCCGCGTCGACCCGCGCCATCGCCGCGCTGTAGACGACGAGCTCACTGCCTTGCCCTTCGCCATTTAGGGCGCTGAGTTCGCTTCGCAGGACCGCTTGCTCGCGGTCGAGGGCTTCGGCGTCTTCGTGCGCGCGCTCGAGCTGTTTGGCCATCTCACCCACGCGCGTCAGCGCCCGGTCTCGTCCGCCGATGAGCGACAGGCGGGACGACGTCGCGCGCGCGACCCGTTCGAGGGCATTCAGTTCTTCGTCGGCGAGTGTCGATGCGCCGCGAAGGAGCAGCAAGCCTTCGATGCCGTCGCCTTCGCCGATCGCGATCGCCACTGTCGCCTCTTCGGCGTCCATGGCGCCAAGCACGGGCCGGAGGGCAATTTCGCGAACGGTGCGGGCTTCGAGCTGGTCGCGCACCAGCGTCGACTGATGCTCCATTGCCAGCCATCCTTCGAAGGCGTCCGCGACGCTGGCTCGCTCCACGCTTGCGGTACCCGCAGCGCTGACTTCGACCTTTCGTGCGGGCGCAAGCGTGTAGAGCGTTGGGGACGTGCCCGTGGCGTCGCGCAGAGGAGCGAGCAGGGCCTCGCCAACGCCCAGGAGGTCGTCCGTCTCCTCCAGTGCTTCGCGCGCCTTTTGCGTGGCCTCTAGCAAGCGGCCGCGGCTCGGTGCAAGCAAGCGGTTGATGGGCCCGCGAAGCGAGAGCCACACGGCGGCAAACGCCACAAAGGACGCGGTGGCCGCGGTGCCGCGAAGGGACGCGTCGAGGGTCGGAAGGAGCCACTGCACGAAGAGCGAAAAGCCCATGAGGGGCGCCAGGAGTGCCAGCGCTTCGCGGAGCGCCGGCGGCGCCGAAGGCGCGCGAAGCAGCTCGCCCTCGGCGAGGTGGCCGTAGGCCACGAAGAGCGCAAGGAGCGCGAAGAGTCCGAGGCTTCCCGGTGTGCGCAGCTCGCCGCCTACCCAGCTGCGAAAGCCCACGGAGCCCGCCGCGAGCGTAAGCAGGAGCGCCGCAAGCGCCCAGTCGCCGCCTCTGGCTACGGTCCGATGGCGAAGTCGGTGAAGCACCGCCAGAACCAAGCTTCCGCCCACGGCGTAGGGCCAGAGGCGAAGACCCGAAGGCGTGAGTACGGCGCTGCCAAAGAGCTCGAAGGTGGGAAGCACGACAAGCGCCGACACCACCGACGCCGCCGCGAAGATCAGCCAGTAGAGCGTGCGAAGGGCCCGGGCTGGTCGCGCCAGGTCGACGATGAGCCCTGCGCTAAGGCCCGCCGTAAAACTGGCGACAATCTCCGTGCCAAAGGCGTTGGTGCGCGTTCCGAGCATCGAAGCCAGGAGAACGCCGAGGGTCAGGCTGAGCAAACGCGCGCGGCGGTGACCTGGCGCGGGGGCCCGAGCGGGCGCGAGCGACGCCAGTGCAAGCAGTATGGCCGCGGCGGCGGCAAACCACGCCGGCGCGAGCCGGCCCGCCGAAGCGGCGTCCGCGAGCAGGTACAAGACCGCCAAAAAGCCGATAATGGAGGTGGTACGCACGCGGCCGTGGAGCCTACCATCTGAGCCGTCGCCGGCCAGGAGGCGCCATGACCCTCGATCCCACCCTTCGCGAACGCCATCAAACCCTCTGTCGCGCGATCGAGCGCCACAACTACGCCTACTACGTACTCGACGCGCCGGAGCTGAGCGACGGCGAGTACGACAAGCTCTTTCAAGAGCTGCGCGCCCTCGAGGCGGAGGCGCCCGAACTGCAGACGCCGAACTCGCCCACGCAGCGGGTGGGGGCGCCGCTCGACGAGCGCTTTGAAAAGGTGCGGCGCGCGGCGCGCATGTACTCCCTCGACAACGCCTACGACGCGGACGAGCTCCGCGAGTTCGATCGCCGCGTGCGCGAAGGCCTGGGGGATACGCCTTACGCCTATGTTGCGGAGCCGAAGATCGATGGCGCGAGCATCGAGGTGACCTACGAAGGCGGAAACCTTGTGCTCGCTACCACGCGCGGCGACGGTGAAACAGGTGAGAACGTCATCGCCAACGTGCGTACGATGCGCGCCCTGCCGCTACGCATCGATGACGCGCGGCGGTGGACGCTGCGCGGCGAGATCTACATTCGAACGATGGATCTGGAAGCCATCAACGCGCAGCGGCAGGCGCGCGGCGAGGCGGCCTTTGCCAACCCGCGCAACGCGGCCGCCGGTTCGCTGCGCTTGCTCGACCCGCGCGTGACGGCGGAGCGCCCGCTCCGTGTGGCCTTCTACGATTTGGTTGAAACCCATTTCGAGTCGCACCAAGCCATGCTCGCAGCGCTCGCGGAACTCGGCTTGCCGACGCACCGCGAGGAGCGCCGCTGCGCGTCGATCGATGAAGTGCTCGCGTACATCGGCGACTTCGATCGCCGTCGTGAAGAGCTCGCCTACGAAACAGACGGCGTCGTGGTGAAGGTCGATGCGCTCGATCAGCGCACCAGCCTCGGCTTTACGGCACGCTTTCCGCGCTGGGCCACGGCGTATAAGTACGCCGCGGAGCAGGCCGAAACGGTGCTGCGCGCGATCGAGTGCGACGTGGGTCGAACGGGCGCGCTTACACCCGTGGCCCATCTTGATCCCGTTTCCCTAAGCGGAACGACGGTGGCACGTGCGTCGCTGCACAACCTCGACATGATCGCCGACAAGGACATTCGCGTCGGTGACACGGTGCGCATTCAGAAAGCGGGCGAGATCATTCCGCAGGTGCTCGGCGTCGTGATGGAGAAACGGCCCACCGATTCGACGCCCTGGGAGCCGCCGACGGTCTGTCCGGCGTGCGGTACGCCGGTGGCGCGTGAGGAAGGGGTGGCCGCCCTGCGCTGTGAGAACCCGGCGTGTCCTGGGCGGCTTAAGGCGGGCCTTTGGTACTTTACCCGCCGCGGAGCCATGGACGTCGACGGCTTTGGCAAGTCGCTTGTGGAGCAGCTGCTCGATGCGGGTCTGGTGGCCGATCTTGCCGACGTCTTCAACCTGCACACGAAGCGCGACGCGATCGTCGCCCTAGACCGCATCGGCGATAAAACCGTCGACAACCTGCTCGCGGCGATCGATGTTGCGCGCACGGGACGGACCTTCGACCAGCTCATCACCGCCCTCGGCATTCCGCTCGTTGGCAGCGTTGCGGCCCGGCTCATCGCCGAACGCTACCCCAGCATTCAGGCGATGCTTGCTGCCGAGCCGACGGAGCTCCAAGGCGAACTCGCGGCGATTCACGGCATCGGGGACAAGATCGCCGAAAGCGTGTCGGACTTTCTTGCGGGCGAGGCCTCGCGGGCGCTTCTTCAGAAGTTCGAAGATCACGGCGTCACCTTCGTTCAGCGCGAACGTGCAGTCGTCGAGGGCCCCCTTTCGGGCATGAGCTTCTGCGTGACGGGCACCTTCGATCGCAAGCGGGATGTGATTCACGCGGAGATTCGCGCGGCCGGCGGCACCGTGCACACGAGCGTGAAGAAGAACACCACCTATTTGCTCGCTGGCGCCAAGGTGGGGGCGAAGAAGACCGAAGCAGCCGAGAAGAAGGGTGCCAAGGTCATCGATGAAGCGGCCTACCGCGTGCTTCTGGCAGGTGGCGCTACCGCCGCCGCGCCGGACGGGGAAGGCCAATCGGAGAGTGATCGGGACGGCGAAACCAATTCCGAGCCCGAGGGCCCTAACGTTGAACAACTCTCTATCAAGCTTGATGGCTGAGGCCGGAGCGGCGAGACTCCCCGCTCGTGGATAAGGCGGCAAACCGTAGGGCAGCCAAAGCCCTCGTCGGCACGACGATCAAGCGCCGCTACCAGGTGGTGCGCTTGCTCGGCGACGGCGGTATGGGCGCCGTTTACAAGGCCGCCGATACGGTGCTGCGCCGTTTTGTGGCGATCAAGATGCTTCATCCTTCGACGTCGGACAGCCCGTCCGCCGTTGAGCGTTTCGTACGCGAAGCGCGCTCGTCGGCGGCCATCGGCCATCCCAACATCATCGACGTGCTCGATTTCGGCTACGAC
>JBCCRV010000621.1:0-4666 GCA_039201085.1 Myxococcota bacterium
CGATCGAGCTTCCGATCGTCGACCCGCCCCTCACGATCGAGGTGCTCGAGACGCAGCTCCGCGCCGATATCACGGCGAACGGCCTCGAGCGCGGCGAGATCTCCGGCACGATCAGCGTTCCAAGGTCCGCCGTGACAGCGCCGCCGGTGATCGAACCGTTGAAGGGGAACGGACCGACGCTGGTGTCGATGTCGAAGGTCTGACCCGCGGCGAGCGCCAGGGGATCGCCTTCCGTGGTCGGCGCGCCGCCGCCCGGCACCGAACCGAAGAAGACGTTGCCGGAGACCGTGTCGTCTTCCGTGCCGTCCGCACCCGTGAGCTCCATCAGAATGATGATGTCACCGCTGTTGACGGCGTCGCGGAACGCGGCTTCGGCGTCCAGATCGGGCGCGAACGCCGCAAGCATCGGCAGAAGCACCGAAAGCTGGTTGTCCACGCCTGCTTCGCCGAAGCGGTTGCTGAAGTCCGCCACGCCGCAGCCGTCTGCGCCGCCCGCCGTCGAAACGGCGCCATCGATGTTGCGGCCGGCGCGGGCGCCGGAGTCATCCACCGTCTCCGGGGCGTTCGCCGTGGCCGCCACGAAGAAGCAGCTGCCCGCGGCGCACTGGCCGGCGAGCGGCATGCTCATGGCCATCTCTTCGCCGCCGCCGGTCTCCATGCCCGTGCCCATTTCAGGCGTCGGGCCCGTCTCTGCCGTAGTACCGCCGTCGTCGTCGCCACAGCCCGTAAAGATCAGGCTGCTACCGAGAAGCGTGACCTTCACAAGGTCCTTCCAATTCATCATTCCCATTCCAAATCCTCCTTGGCGGGTCCCGCTGCCGCTGCCCGCAAGGGGGGCGGGATAACACGACGTGCACGGGACCCACAAGCTACGGATGAACGCTAACACGTGGGTTTTCCAACCCCCAAAATCGGCGCAGCCCGAAATATGCTTCTGCCGCACGCTTTTTCTTGTGCTGCTGAAGCTTTTCAAGCGTTTAGCGGCCCGAAACGCGCTAGCGGAGCGTGCCTTCCACCTCGGCGACCCGAGCATTTCCCGCGCGATCGCGGGCGCGCACGGCGAAATAGTGCGGTCCGGACTGCAACGTGTCTGGAATCTCAAACACAAAGCGTTCCTCGGCTTCGTCGAGCAAACCGTCTTCGCTGGCGATGGGAACGAAGGGGCCGCCGTCGAGCGACCACTCGAGCCGCGCGATCGGACCGAGGCTGTCGCGCACGCTCCCTTGGAGGCTGCGTCCACGTAGGGCCAAGGACACAATGTCGGGCGCATGGTTGTCGACGACGATCGCTTCGCTGGTTCGGCGATCGCGAAGGGCACGCGTTCCTGGGTTTGCGGGCTCGTCGCTCGCCACCACTTCGACCACGTAGAGTCCGTCCGGAAGGCCCGCCGTGTTCCAGCTGTAGTGGCTGTCCGTGAGCACTTCCTGCTCATCGAACATGGGCCGCCAGATCCCGCTGCCGTCGGCCCGGTAGCGAAGGCGGAAACGGAGCGCGTCGCCGTCCGGGTTGTCGACGCTCCAATCGAGCTGAACGACCGTGGACGGCTCGCGAACGGCGCGGCGCGCTTGCTTCTTCGACGGGGCTTTAAGCCCGACCGCTCCAAGGATCGCTCGCCGGTTCGCGGGAAGGTAGTAGAGGTCGACGCCGCGAATGCTCGCGCCCGATTCAAGCTCTGCCCGCACCTGCACATACCGGCCCGAGGGAGAGCGGACCGGTCCCGGCGATCGACTCGCCGCGGACCAATCAGTCCATCCGTCGCCCGGTTCGCCGACGTTTCCGCTGCGCGTGGAGAAGCGCAGGGCACCGTCGCCGCGCCAATCGAGGCGACCGAAGCGCGCGACAGCGCCCGCATCGAGCACCTTGCTGATCCACACCCCACGCTCGGGAACGCGGAGCCGGTACGCGGCCGCCGAGTCACCGGTGGCCACCATGGGCTCTTCACCAAAGAGGATGGCGAGCACCTGGCGTTCATCCACGTCCAACCAGGTCGCGACGTTTCGCGCGTCGTCGACGCGGTAAACGCGCCCCTCGTGGCCCGAACCGACATACGCCGCACCGTCGTTGAGGGCGACGCTCGTAAAGTGATCGCGATCGTTCGAAAGCACCCGCTCCGCGTCACCGGTGCGCTGGAGGCGGTAGAGCCGGCCCTTGCCCGGTCGGGGCGTCGCGTTCTTGGTGGGCGCCTTCGTCGAGCGCACGGGGCGCGGTGCGGGCATGTCGTTGACGGCGGCGACCAGTACACCGTCTGCGTATGCGAGGGCGGCTACCTCGTTCCCGGGAAAGTCATGGAGCACGGCGCTTTCCGATCCCTCAAGGCGGTAGAGCAGCGCTTCGCCGTCGGTGCCGGCGAAGACCACGTTGCCGTCCGCGGCCAGCGAAAGCACGTGCGCTTCGTCCGTATCGAGGCGTAGCTCAGCCCGGCCCGAAGCAGGAGCGACGCTGAAGACCTGACCCTCCGGACCGGTGCCCGCGTAGAGCTGGCCGTTCGCTTCCACGAGCGACCAGATGTGCTGCGCTTCGAGCTGAACGAGCTCGCGCACCTCACCCGCGCTGCTGATGGCAAAGAGCCGGCCTTCGGGCATCGTGCCGGCGAAGAGTGTGTCCCCGATCACGGTGCATGCGGTCACCATGGGCTGGCCTGTCTCCGCAAAAAGCACGGCCTCGTCACCGCTCAGGGCAAAGAGCTTTCCTTCCTGCCCGGTGCCGACGATCGTGCGGCCCGCAAAGCGAACGGCGCAGCGCGCCACCGACGCCGCCACTTCGACGCGCTCGGCCGATACGCCCACGTCCACGACGCCGCTCGAATGCACCATCGCGCCGTCGAGTTCGCCGCCTGAGAGTTGCTCGTAGCTGTCGAGGCGAAAGGCGCTCGTATCCACGGCAAGGCCTGTGGCGGCAAAGCTCACGGCGCCGCTAAGCACGGCGAGGCCCATCGCCCAAACGCGCGGGTGGTTCTTCATCGTCGATCCTCGAGGGGAGTCTGGCGAACGCGAAAGCTAAGCGTGGAGTCGCCGGAGACGACCGCGTTCATTTCGTAAGGGGTGTGGAGCTCGGTGATATAGCTCGGCGCCGCCGGCTCCGTGGTGAGGCGAAGGGTGTTCATCACGCCGCGCGGCAGCGAATCGGCGGCCTGCCCTTCAAAGCGAACGCCGCGGCTGCCGAGCCGCATCGATGCGATCAGCTGGGTGGAAGCAAAGCGCGACCGCGTGGCCACCACCAGGTCGGCCATCGAGGTGGGACGACCCGTCTCCCGACGCACGCTGGCTCCAGAGCGAAAGCGCACCCGCACGGTTTCGCCGGCCGCCCGCATCGGAATCGGAACGAGCACCGTGCGCTCGAGGTCCGCTTCGCCGTAGCGACGAAAGCGAAGACGTACGGGCACGCGGGCGCCGGGATCGACCTGCCCCTGGGGCGCCGAGGCGTCGACCAATCGAAGCACGTCGTCGCCGAAGCGAAGGTGCAGATCGATGTTCACAGAGCGTAGGCGAGAAGGCTCAAAGGCGTTGGCATACGCGATCTCAACGAGGTCAAAGAGCCGCATGCGGGACAGCGCGCGCGCGTCCGAAGGGCCGGCGCCCATGTAGCCTTCGTCCGTAAGACGGACGGGCGCGTGGCCCTCGATCTCCGCTTCGTACTCGGCGCGAAACATGACGTCGGCTTCGTCACTCGATGACGCCTTGATGGCGTTCAGCAGGCTGCCAAAAAGCAACTGGGGCGTCAGCTGACGGTGGCTGGCGAGCTCGAGATTCCACTCGCTCCGCGGCGGATCGACGAGTCCGTGCAGCCGAATGCGCACGGGAACCGTGTCCGCCTGCAGCGCCGAGTCAACCACGATGGCGGCTTGCCGGTCGTGCACCAGGCTGCCGAGCGGATCGATCGCTTCGGCGATTTTGAAGGAGCGCGCGGCGCTCGCAAGCACGTGAAGCACGCGGGCCGTCGACGTCGGCAAGCGCACCTCGCCGCCGTTCAACATCGGATGGCCAAAAGCGACCACACGTGAGCCGGCGCCGACGTGCGTGACCGTTCCAATGGCCGTCGCGGAAATGTCGCCGCGAACTAACGTGACGCCGATGGCGCCGCCGTCGACGAAGCGACCGCCACCGGCGCCCTGGCCCGCGCCGCCGCCCTGAAGGGGCACGAGACCGTGCTCGGCAAACGACTCGCTCAGTGCGTGAACGACGGAGGGATCAAAGCCGCTGAACATGACGGGCGTGACAACAGGCGTCGGGCCTTCCGCGCGGGCGGGCGTTGCATTTCGCTGCGCCCGGCGCCGACTGCGCTGCTCGCGCGTAAAGGGGCGCCCAAAGGGCAAGGGACGAACGGGTCGGTCGATTTCCGCAAGCATGTTGGCGATCGGCGTGACGCCCACGACGGGATCGAGCCCAAACTGCCAGCCGTAGGCGTACGCACCCGCGAGCTTGCCATTCAGATAGACCGGGCTTCCGGACATCCCGCCCACGGCGCGGGCGTGGTCGAGCAGCGGATGCGGGGTGCGAACAAGGATCAAATCTTGGTCGGGGCGAAAGCCGTGAAGAACGTCGATCACCTCGACGTCGAAGCGTTCGGGCTGCTCGCCGCGAAAGACCGACAGGCCAAAGCCGCGCATGCCAGGGCGAATGTCGCGCACATCGATCGTGGTCGGCCCGCCCTGGGCGATCGCCGCGGC
>JBCCRV010000622.1:0-4656 GCA_039201085.1 Myxococcota bacterium
AGCGGCATGAAGCCGCACCGTCCACGCCCCTCTGGGGAGAAGGACGCGAAGCGTTCTTCGTGAACGAAGCCGAACTCGCCTTCGAAGTGAACCTCGGCGAGGCGCTTTCGACGGGCATCTTTCTCGACCAGCGCCGTTCGCGCGAGCGCGTGCGCGAGATGGCGTCCGGTGCCCGCGTGCTGAACCTATTTGCCTACTCGTGCGGCTTTGGTCTGGCGGCAGCAGTCGGCGGCGCCGCCGAGGTCGTCAACGTGGATGCGTCCGGCGTCGCCCTCGGACGCGGGAGGCGAAACTTCGACCACGCCGGGGTGCAAGGCCGTTTCATCAAGGACGACGTCTTCGAGTTCCTGGCCCGAGAGCATCGGCGGGGCCGTCGGTACGACCTCATCGTTTGCGATCCGCCGACGTACGCCCGCGGCAAGAAGCGCCGTTGGAAATCGGGTTCCGGCTGGCGTGAGCTGACGGCGGACTGCCTCCGGGTCGCTGCGCCCGGGGCCACGCTGTTTCTCAGCAGCAACGACGCCCGCATGGCCCCGGACGCCTTTCGGCGTTTTATTCACGAGGGTGCGCGGGCCGTAGAGCGCGAGGTCATATCGCTCCGCGACGGAGCACGCCAGCGCGACTTCCCGTACGCGGGACCGCCGCTTCCGCACAAGCTTTGGCTCGCCCTCGCGTAGGGGGTGCGGCTGCGGTGCATTGTCGCACTACAGCTGCGGTGAATGGTCGCGCCGATTGAATTGTCGTGGTCGAGCGGCGCTGTCCTCGCCAAGGTCGCGCCCATGAAAACGCCTCGACCACTCATCGCCCTCGCACTCCTTTCGGTTTCATGCGCGCAGGACGCGACGTTGGAGCCCTTCGAGCTCCGATTCGCCGCTACGGACGGTACGACCAGCGTCGGCTGCCAAACGCGCTTTGCGAATCAAGGGCCCGGCGCCGATGTGACGGTGGGCGTAAGCGACGTGCGTTTCTACGTAAGCGATGTGCGTGCGTTCGATTCGCGGGGCGACGAGCTCAGACTCGACTGGGATGAAAGCCCCTTTCAGTACCGTTCGAACGAAGGGTTCGTTGCACTGATCGACCTAACCGGAGCCGATGGCGACTGCGGTGCCGATGCGATCAGCTTTGCCGAAGGAACCGTGCGCATGAATGATCGGCTGACGGGTAGGGTTTCCGGTGCGGTGGCGCGCGTTGAGTTTCGCGTCGGGGTGCCTCAGGCGGTGATGAAAACCGTGCTTCGTGATTTTAGCGCGGAAGGAGCGCCCTCGCCGCTGTCTGAAATGCACTGGAGCTGGGCTGGGGGTCACCGACACTTTGTGTTCAACTTCGTCGTCGAAGGGGCGTCTGGACGCGGCGACGGCTACGTACATCTTGGCAGCCGTGATTGCGGCGGAGACGGCGCTAGGGCGCTTACGGACCGGGAAGTGTGCGGTCTGGTCAACACGCCCGCCGTGGCCCTCAACCTCGATCCATCCACCGAGTCGGTTGGCGTGGATCTCTCCGCGTTCCTCGCCGAGCTGGACTTCGTGGCTCCCGTTTACGACCCAAGTACCTTCGAAGTGATCGGAGAAGGCCCGGGCGTTGAGTGCCATTCGGCGATCGATCTACAGGAGGATTGCACACCGATCTTTCGCGCCTTTGGTCTCGATCCGCAGACGGGTGATGCATCCGCCGGACTAAACGCCGTGTTCTATGCGCGCTAGTCTCCGCGCGGTCTTGGTCCTCGCCGTGTCCTGTTCGAATGCTTCGGAGGATGACGTCCGGGCCGTGTTGGGCGTTCCCGATCATTTTGAAACGCCCCTCACTCCAGCGTTCAACGCGCCGACGCGCGCACGTGTTGACTTGGGACGGCACCTTTTTTACGACGAACGCCTCAGCGGAAACGGCACGCAGAGCTGCGCGAGCTGCCACGAGCACGCCCGCGCGTTTGCCGACGGTCGTGCGCGCCCCATCGGTTCGACCGGCCAGGTTCATCCACGCAATAGCCAGGGGCTCGCCAACGTCGCGTACTTCTCGAGCTTCACCTGGGCAAACGACACGTTCGATGCACTCGAAGAGCAGATTCGTGTGCCGCTGACGAGCACAACACCCGTCGAGCTTGGTCTGACCGATTCGGTTCGCGAGGACGCGCTCGATCGCCTTCGAAACGACCCGGAGACGGTTCGTCGCTTTGCATCAGCGTTTCCCGAGGATGATGGAGCGATCACCCTCAATACGGTGATTCTCTCGTTGGCCAGCTTCGTCCGCTCCATGGTCAGCGGTGAGAGTCGGTACGACCGGTACCTCCAAGGGGATGCGGAAGCACTTACCGCGCAGGAGCTCTTGGGGCTCCGTCTGTTCAACAGCGAACGCTTTGAGTGCTTTCACTGCCACACGGGCACCCATTTCACCGCGTCCTATCGGGACGAGAATCGCGGACTCCGCGTTTTCTTCAACAACGGGCTCTACAACGTGGACGGTCGGGGCGCGTATCCGGACGCGAGCCGAGGGCTCATCGACGTGACATCCGATCCGCGCGATATGGGGGCGTTCCGTCCACCCACCCTTCGTAACGTTGAGCTTACCGGGCCGTACATGCACGATGGAAGCCTCGAGACGCTTCGCGATGTGCTCGACCACTACGCGGCCGGTGGCTCGAACCGGTTGGATGGACCCAACGCCGGAGACGGTCGTGTCAACCCGTTCAAGTCCAACTTCGTGCGAGGCTTTCGCGCGACCGAAGAGGAGCTGGATGCGGTGGAGGCATTCTTGCGTACGTTGACCGACTGGGAGTTCATCCGAGACGTCCGGTTTTCCGATCCAAACGCCCGCTAGAGAAGGCCGGTGGAAACCGAGAAGGCCAGGGACGTTGTTGGAACTCGCCGTTAGGAGGTTACAGTCTAGGAGCTCTATGCTGTTCGCATGATGCGCCGAACGCTGTTGGTTTGCTTGAGCGCTTGGGCCATTCAATCAAGCGCCCGCGCTGATACGCTGCGCGTGGGGGCGGGCGAGGCATTTGCGTCGATTCAGGACGCGCTTGATGCGGCGGCCGAAGGCGATGAGATTCGCGTTTCCCCGGGAACCTACGCGCCTTTTGAGACGACCGCGTCCTCGCTCACCATCGTTGGAGACGGCGAGGCGGTGGTTCGGGGGGGCGGGCTGCTTGCCGACATTCGACACGACGACGTGCTCCTTCAGAACCTCGTCTTTGACGGCGAGGAGGCGGCACCTCGCGGCGTCCGGGTTCAAGGGGACGGTTTTACGCTGCTGAACTCGGAAGTACGGCACGTCGCCGGAAACTGCGTGGACCTGCGTCGCGTGGATAATGCGCTCATCGATGGCAGCAGGCTGCACCACTGCTTGCGTTCGCAATCGAACGGCTGTGCGTCGGAACGGTGCCGGGACGACGCGCACGGTATCGTGGGCGGTGCCGTTCAAAGCCTCACGGTCCGTGACTCGGAGATTTACCTCTTTTCGGGCGACGCGATTCAGATCGACTCTGGCTGGCGCGAGGCGGATCGACGCTGGACCGACGTGCTTGTCGAGGGCTGCACCTTTTGGTCCGCGCCCCTGGAGGAAGCGACGCGAGCATACGCGGCTGGCATCAACCCCGCCGAGAACGCGATCGATACGAAGACCCGTCCGGGTTTTGCGGATGCGACGATGACGGTTCGCGATACGGTGGCCCACGGTTTTCGCGGCGGTCTGATTCCGAACATGTCCGCGTTCAACCTCAAGCAAGACGTTGTCTTCGAGATCGATCGCGTCACGGTGTACGACTCGGAGATTGCGTTTCGCGTTCGCGGCGCCGGCGGCGACTGGGCCCGCGGCGCGAGCCTGACGCTGACGAATGCAGTCATCTATGACGTCGAGCGCGCGATTCGCTACGAAGATGAGTTACGCCCGCTGACGATTTCCCACTGCACGTTTGGCGCCGGCGTGGACCGCGCGTTCCAGGATTCAAGCAGCGGAGCTGTAAGCATCAGCGCCGTAAACAACCTCGTGCTGGGCGATGCACTTCCGAGCGAACTACCCGCCGGAAGGTTCAACCTCGCGGTATCTGCGGCGGAGTTCGTCAACGCATCCGCCAACGACTACCGCCTTGCGACGTCTGCATCCGCCATCGACGCGGGCGAAGGGAACGACGTGGCAACGGACAGAGACGGTGTTCCGCGTCCGCAAGGTGAGGGCTTTGACGTTGGAGCCTTCGAAGCCTGCGGCGATTGCGAACCCGCGCCGATGGATGGAGGGCCGCCCATCGATGGCGGAAGCGCGATGGACGCGGGGGCTGCCGACGCGAGTGCGCCCAGTTCCGACGTCGATTCGGGCGCTGGTGACAGCGGAACAGCCCTCGACGTGGGGACAGATGCAGGTGGCTCTGATGTCGAAGGCGGTGGAGGTTGCGCCGTGCGGACCACGGGCGGCGCTTGGCTAGCGTGGCTGCTTCTCTTCGCCGGGCTGAGGCGGAGGCGAACGGTCACTCATGCGGGACGTTACTACAGTTACGTCAAGAAGAATCGGCCGACATGGCGCGATCAGAGCGCTTGAGCCCACGAGACGCCGGCGGCTTTGAGACGTTCGATATAGAACGACTCGTCGTAGGGGCGTCCGGTTCTTCGAATGGAAGAGACGATACGTAGCATCGAGCGGGCCACGCGGCGGTAGGCGGTGGCAGCGGGC
>JBCCRV010000623.1:0-4653 GCA_039201085.1 Myxococcota bacterium
CCAGGACCGCGTGAAGATCGTCGTGCTGCAGGGCGAGAGCGCCAAGGCGAGCGAAAACGATCTGCTTCAGGAGTTCGCCCTCGCGAACCCTCGGCGCGTCGCTCTTCGAGATGATGGTTGCTTTCCTGGCTCATGCGCTCGAGCTCGTTGGCGTCGATCGAGTCGCCGGTGACCTCGACCGCCGTTTCCTCACCCGTTTCGAGATCCTTCGCCGCGACGCTGAAGATGCCGTCTTGGTCGATCGTGAAAGCCACCTCGACTTCGAGCTCGCCGGCGGGGGCCGGCCGAAGGTTCGCGAGGGCGAACTCCTGAAGCAGATCGTTTTCGCTCGCCTTGGCGCTCTCGCCCTGCAGCACGACGATCTTCACGCGGTCCTGGTCGTCGCGGCTGGTCGTAAAGAGGCTCGGCACGCGGCATGGAACGCGCGTGTTGCCGGGAATGATCACGTCAAAGCGGTCGCCCGCGGTAGCGATGCCGAGTGCGTGCGCCGTCACGTCTTCGAGCGAAACGTCGTCGATCTCGTCGACGAGGGCCGCGCCCTGAATCGCCGCACCCAGCGCGACGACCTCGTCCGGATGCACCCCCTTGCTCGGCTGACGGCCAAAGAACTCAGCCACCGCCTGCTGCACGAGGGGCATTCGCGTCATGCCGCCAACGAGCACGACATCGTCGATATCACCTTGTTCGAGCTTGCCGATTTGCATCGCGCGGTTGCAGATGAAGAGCGTACGGTCGACCAAGTCCTTCGTCAGCTTCTCCAGCTGTCCGCGGCTGATCGCGTAGTGCATATTGATCGGGCCGTTCGAACCGGTCGCCACGAAGGGAAGCTGAATCTCCGTCGTGTCGATCTCCGAGAGGTCGCACTTCGCCTGCTGCGCCGCCTGCTTCAAGCGTTGAATCGCCACGGGCGATTCGCGAAGGTCGATGCCTTCCTGCACTTGGAAGCCGCGCGTGAGCCACGCCACAATGCGGGCGTCGAAGTCCTCGCCGCCGAGGAAGCTATCGCCGGTCGTTGCGACGACGCGGAATACGCCGCCGCCCGTGACTTCCACGATCGAGATGTCGAAGGTGCCGCCGCCAAGGTCGTAGACGGCGACGAGTCGCTTGTCGCTCTTTTGCAGCCCGTAGGCGAGGGCCGCCGCCGTCGGCTCGTTGATGATGCGAAGCACGTCCAGGCCCGCGATGAGCCCCGCGTCGCGTACGGCCTGGCGCTGGCTGTCGTTGAAGTACGCCGGCACGGTGATGACAGCCTGGTCAACCTCCTCTTGAAGGTTGTCCTCCGCCACGACCCGCATCTCCTGAAGCAGCATCGCGCTGATCTCCGGGATGCTGTACTGCTTGCCCTGCAGTTCGACGCGAATGTCCTCGTAGGGCCCCTGTACGATTTTGTAGGGAACGCTCGCCAGCGTTTGCTGCACCTGCACCGAATCAAAGGGCCGGCCAATGAGGCGCTTGGTGGCGTACACCGTATTCTCGGGGTTTGTGATCGCCTGGCGCGACGCGACCTGTCCCACGATGCGCTTCTGGTCGGCGGTGATCGCCACGACGGAAGGTGTCGTCGCATAACCCTGCCGATTGGCGATGACCTTGGGCTGACGGTCTTCGACGACGGCGACGCAACAGTTCGTCGTGCCAAGGTCGATGCCGATCACGCGTCCCATCGCGCGCTATACTGCCCTGGCGACCCGGAAATGCTCAAGCTTTCCCAGAACTTTGGGATGGCCGGCCCGGTTCCGATCGGTATCGTCCGACACGCCGAAAGCGATGTTATGATACGTCCCTATGCGTATTCAAAGTCTTTGTTTGTGTGTTAGCTACGGCGCCCCCTAAAAAACTAGGTCTGCGACGTAGACGTTCACGTTGAACACGGTGACTTCGCGCAAGCCGAGGCCGTTGAGAACGAGGGTCTCGCCGTTCACTTCGGTGGTGGGGGAAAACTCAACGTCCGCGCAGCGGCGGGCGCTGGCCGGCGCGGCGACGAGCATGAGCGAGGCGAAGAGAATCGTGGCGCGAGCGATGGGCATGGGTTCCTTTCGAGGCCCGAAGGTTGGGCTTCGCTCCGAGGACTCAGCGAAAACCGTGCCCGCATTTCGCCCTGAATCGTGTTGGAGCGGGTCGTCGCGGTACCCCTAACCGCCGCCGCGCGAGAGGGGCGTCGTGGGCGACGCGGGTGTATTGCACGCCAGACGGGTGTACGCATTTCGAGGCACGTAAGCACGCGAAACGCAGGTACTGCTTGTCAGTGCTGGGCGGTGCGAATCCTTCCGCGTTGCCCACGACGCAGAAACGGCAGCCGACCTCTTCGAGGCCCGACTGGGGTTCCGATCGTTCGCAGCGGTGTGCCGGGAAGCCGTTCAGCTGCGCGGCGCCTTCGACGCGATGGCCTGAGACTAGGAAGCGTTGAACTGCACGTAGTCGAAGCCGACCGGCTTGCCCTTCACGCCCTTGCGCGGCGGGGCGATCCACGGGGCGAACTCGCCGGGCTCGTAGACGGGCTTCATTAGCGAACGCACGTAGGCGCGGTCGGATTCGGTGGGCAGCCACTGCTCGCGCTGCCGCTCAAACTCCGCGTCGGAGATGAGATCGCCGGCCGGCGAAAAGGACGTGCCGGCGTAGATGCCCATGCGGCGGTTGAAGCGGCGGCTGGGAATGGCCAGCTGAAAGTCCGTGATACCGGCCTTCTTGATGGACATGTTCCAGCGCTTGCAGGCGCGTTCGCAGTCGGCGACGTACTCGTCGCGAAGGATCTCGTTCATCGCGTTGCGCTCGGGCACCTCTTCGATGACGACGCGACCCTCGCGCACCGTGGGCATCTGGTAGATCCCGCCGATGCCGCGGTGGTCTGTGTACTTCCTCTGCTCGTTGTGGCGGCCCTTGAGGCCCGTGGCAAAGTAGTCCGCCGCGTTTGACGACACCTCGCCGCCGAAGAGCTCCACGGCGCTCGAGAACCAGAAGTTGATCCATTTTTGAATCGTGGGCAGGTCGATGGCGCCCTGCGCGCGCGCGTCGCTATTCGAGTCCGTCACGGTCGCTTCGGCGGCACGCTGGATGATGCGGCCCACGCCGTTTTCACCGACGCTGAGGTGGAACGCTTCCTCCGTCAGCATGAACTGGGTGGCACGGGCGAGGGGGTCAAAGGCTGACTCGCTGAGGGCCGAGAGCTGATACTTCCCGTCGCGGTCCGTGAACATGGCGAACATGAAGAAGGAGAGCCACTCGTCCGTTGACTCGTTAAAGGTGTTGAGGATGCGGGGCTTGTCGACGTCACCGCTGCGTCGCTCAAGGAGAGCCTCGGCTTCCTCGCGGCCGTCCCGACCGAAGTACTGGTGAAGCAGGTGCACCATCGCCCAGAGGTGACGGCCCTCTTCCACGTTGATCTGGAATAGGTTGCGGAGGTCGTAGAGGCTGGGGGCGGTCTTTCCAAGCAGGCGCTGCTGCTCGACGCTCGCCGGTTCCGTGTCCGCCTGCGTCACGATGATGCGGCGAAGCATGCCGCGAAATTCACCGGGGACTTCTTCCCACGCCTTCTTCTGCGCTTCATCGCCAAAGCCAATGCTGCGTTCGCCCTCGCGTGGGGTAAGGAAGATGCCCCAGCGGTACTCGGGCATGCGCACGAAGTCGTAGTTGGCCCAGCCGCTCGCGTCGACGCTCGTCGCCGTCCGCAGCCAAATCCGGTCTTCTTGGAATCCGTCCGGACCCATATCGCGCCACCAGTTGAGAAAGTTGGGCTGCCACTTTTCAAGGGCGCGCATCAACTTACGGTCGGAGCCAAGGTCTACGTTGTTTGGGATGGAGTCCGTCAGTGCCATGCACCAAGCTTGGGCTGACACCCGCCGATTGGCAGTGTGGCGGCTCACGTGCCCTGGCTCACGTGTCCTCTCTCACGTGCTCTGGCTCACAATGGAGGCGCATCGCCGCGGCGGGGCGCGTCAAATGGGGCGTCTTTGCTGGAAGGCGGCGCCCCCTAGCCATCTGCCACGGTCTGACATCGGGTCGAGTCGACGATCGACCGGCCCGCGACCGGGCATCGATGAATGTCCGCAGCCCGTCAACGTATCATGCGGCGTGGTGCGTACCCTTCTTCCAGCGATGGTTTTCTGCGTTGCCTGCGCAGGTGCAGCGGCTCCGGCCGAGCCACCATCTGCGAGTGCCGAGCTGGACCCGAATTCGACGAGCGGCGATGCAGAGCACGCCTCGGGGCCGGCTGCGGAACGGACTCCGACCCCGCCCCGCGTAGACGCTGCACCCCAAACGCCGGAAGACAGCACGGACGCTACGCGGCCCGAAGCCCCGCTCGTTCGGGAAGCGCCGGCGGAGGCGCAGGGCCAGCCTGTGAGGCGCTGTCCAGCCCTTGGATGCGCGATCGCGGTGTGTCCGGACGAGCCGAGCGATGGCTGCCCGCGTTGTAGCTGCAGCCAGCCGTCGCCGTTGGAGCAGGTCGGACCCGCGTCGGGACGCTAGACCTCAATCCCGCGAGGTTCGCTTGATTGAGGTCTAGCAGCGGCGCCAGTCGACGACGGGGCGGTCCGGCTGGCCGTACTTCGTGAGCGCGCCGTCGGGACCAACGGCGTTGGGTCGCTGGAAGATCCAGTTCTGCCACGCGCTGAGGCGCGCGAAGATCTTTGTCGCAAGGTTCTCTTCACCCGGAAAACG
>JBCCRV010000624.1:0-4649 GCA_039201085.1 Myxococcota bacterium
ATCGCGTCCGTCGCGTCGTCTCCGTCGCGCCGAACCCGCGCGCTCAACACGCCGTCGAGCCGCGTTCGTGCGCAGACGGTGCCGATGATTGCGACGTCCCCGCGATGTTCGTGATCAAAAGGAGCATCGTCAAAGCCAACGATATTGGACAGATCACCCACGGCGCCTCACTTATGCCGAGCGACAGTAGAAAGCTCACCCGTTGAGCCTACCTGTACGCGGTCCACCTTCGACCAGCGAAGTAGTTTCGCGCGAACGCGGATTGCTCCCTTTCCCGCTCCCGTTGAGGCTTTCGGCATGCTCCTCTCCGTAGCCCCACAAGGAATGTGTTGCGAGCAATCACGCGTGCAGCCTTCGAATGCTCGGCGCGCGCAACAGATTCCTAAAGCTGGTGAATCTTTACGGTGTTGGTTCGGCCGGAAACGGGCCAGCCGGTGATGAGGCAGAAGACTTCGCCCTTCTTTGCGATCGATTCGCGCACGAGCAAGGACGTGGCGATGCGGAGGGTTTCTTCGAGGTCGTCGGGGGGCACTTCGATGCGCGGCTTCACCCCCCAGGCGAGGGCGAGCTTGCCGGCAACGCGGGCGCTGCTCGTCACGGCGACGATCGGCGCGCGCGGCCGGTACTCGGCGAGCAGCTGGGCGGAGCGTCCGTCGCGGGTGAAGGTCAGCACGGCGCGCAGCGGAAGGTGCGTGCACAGGACGGCGGCGGCGCGGGCGGCGGCTTCGGGGATTTGCCAGTCTTCGTGGGCGATGACCTTGCGGTCGCGCACGGCGCGTGAGAGCTCTTCGACCCACTCGCTTTCGACGTCGTCGATGATCGCGGCCATCATGGCGACGGCTTCCTTGGGGTAGCGGCCGGCGGCGGTCTCGCCGCTGAGCATGACCGCGTCCGTACCGTCCATCACGGCGTTGGCGACGTCGGCCGCCTCAGCGCGCGTCGGGCGCGGGTTGCGAATCATCGAGTCGAGCATCTGCGTCGCCGTGATGACGATCTTTCCCCGCGCGTTCGTTTCGCGAATGATGCGCTTCTGAATCAGCGGGACCTTTTCCGATCCCATCTCCACGCCGAGGTCGCCGCGGGCGACCATGGCGCCGTCGGACGCGTCCAGGATCGCATCGAGGTTTTCGACAGCTTCGGGCTTTTCGATCTTCGCGATGATCGGAGTGTCACCGGCGAGCGCCTTTGCATCGGCGATGTCTTCGGCGCTTCGCACGAAGGAGAGGGCGAGGTAGTCGACCTTGAGCTCGTCGACGGCGAAGCGAAGGTCTGCGCGGTCCTTTTCCGTAAGGGCCGGCGTGGAGAGGTTGGTCCCGGGAAGGTTGAGGCCCTTGCGGTCCGAGAGCGGTCCGCCGTTGATGACCGTCGTTCGAACGGTGTTGCCTTCCACGGCGTCGACGCGCATGCGAAGGAGGCCGTCGTCCAGCAGGATCTCGTTGCCCACCTCGACGTCCTCGGGGAGCGCCTTGTAGGAGACGCTGCAGCCGCCCTTGGTTCCGTCGACCTCGTCGGTCGTGAAGGCGAACGTTTGGCCGTCTTCGAGATGCACAGGTCCGCCGGAGAAGCGACCAACGCGCATCTTGGGGCCACAGAGGTCCCCCAGAATGGCGATGGGTCGACGCGCCCGAGCCGCCGCAGAACGCACCATTTCTGCGTTTTTTCGGTGTTGTTCGTGGTCTCCGTGGGAAAAGTTGAGGCGCGCACAGTCCATGCCCGCTTCGATGAGGGCGTCGATGCCCTCGGGCGTGGTCACGGCAGGTCCGAGGGTGCAGACGATCTTCGTTCGGCGCATGGCCGATGGGTACCACGGGCGGCAGATGCTGGGCAGTTGAAGGTCCGCTGATATGCCGTAGGCTCCGCCGCACGATGGAGCAGGCAGTCGAAGGCGAGGGCGAAACGGTCGCCGCACCGGCCGCTCCACCCCGTCTGCGCGAGCTCGGCTTGGCGGACGCGATCACGCTTGGAAACGCCGCGTGCGGCGTTGGCGCGATCCTGCTCGCCTTTCGCTACGCCCTCGAGGGCGGACGCTTCGCAATTTGGTGGGCCTTCGCGCTCCTCCTCGGTTCGCTCCTCTGCGACGTGGCGGACGGCTGGGTCGCCCGCTCGCGCCGCTCGTCGCCCTTCGGCGGCGACCTCGATTCGCTCTCGGACGTGATCTCCTTCGGCGTCGCCCCCGTGGCGCTCGGCTACGCCCTCGGCCTTCGCGGCGGCTGGGACGCCGTCGTGCTCATCTTTTTCGTGTGCTGCGGCGTCGCGCGCCTCGCCCGCTACAACGTGATCGCCGACTCGATGAAGACCGACGCGGGCAAGGTGAGCCACTACGAAGGCACGCCGATCCCTACCAGCTTGCTGGTCGTCGCCTACATGGCCGTGCTCTTTGGTCAGCACAAAGCGCCAGAAGAACTGACGGGATACCGCTTCGTCTTCCTCTTTCACCCGACGGTGCTGATCTACGCCCTCAGCGGCGCGCTGATGATCAGCCGCGTCCGCATCCCGAAGCCTTAGCCGGACGCTGAAAGAGCGGCCGGAGGCCGCGTTTCAGCATCCTGCTGGTCATAGCCGTCGAAGGACGTGCGACGGCGCCTGTCCGCTCGCCCGCGTGCGTATCGATGTCGCCAGCGCGTGCCACTTGATGGCCGCGGATTTACCGCCCTCGGGCCAGCGTGCGCGCAGCCTACGAAGCCACTGGCCGGCGAGCCGAACTTCGTCGCGTACGGCGCCGGGTGAAAGTTCGCGCCACAGACGGCGTAGCGCCCGCAGCTGTGAGTCGTAGGGAAAGGGCGCGTCGGACCAGTCGCGGCACGCCACGTGTTCGCCCCGCCGGCCATGATCGATCGCCACCCAAGGCCGTGCGCCGAGACGCTCTCCACACGTAATGCATCGATCGGCCAAGCGCGGCGGCGGGTGACTCATGCCCTCTGGGGTAGCCCTGCCCTGTGACGCCCGCTGCGTTCGCCGTTCCGGGGCGCCGAGTGTTCCAGACCAACTTGACGCATTCACCGCACTTCGCTACGCCAATACTTCAGGCGGGTATAGCTCAGTTGGTAGAGCGCCACCTTCCCAAGGTGGACGTCGTCGGTTCGAGTCCGATTGCCCGCTCCACTTTTTACCGGTGAACGATGGGACCCTGCTGGAGCCGAGCGTTGGTGCTTCTCGCCGTTCCGTGTCTTGGATGCGGGAACGCCCGCCCCAGCGGGAGCGAACCGCGCGAGCCGACCTCGTCAACTCCCGCACCGATCGATGAAGAGATGCCCGAAGCGGAGTTGCTGTCGCGACCGCCAGAGGAGGCCGTTCCCCTTCATGAGCGTCTGCGCGCTCGCCATGCCGTGCTTCAGTGGCGCTCGGTGGACTCGGTGGTCTTTGCTCTCTCCGATCCCATCGATGCGGTCCTTGCGCACGAGATCTACTCAAATGAGTACGAAAACTCGGGCGACTGGAACGTGCTCGTTGTGGACGAGTCGTTTGCCGCCGGCCTCGCGGAAAACGGTGTGCTTGAAGTTCGACGCGTCGACCCGTCGAACGCCCCCCGATGGTTTGAGGCCCGTCGCAACGCTCTTGCGGCCAGCTGGCAAGCTGAGCTGAACGCTCGAGGGCCCGCCTACGCGCGGCAAGTCGGGAACGAACCGCCTTCCGAGGCGTTTGAGCAAGCACTTCGCGGTCTTCGCGACATGCCGCTGGAGCGCGTCAACAGCGAACCTTACTTCGTGCAGCGAGGCGAGCGGGTTCGTTTGCTGGTTGCCGCTGTGCCGCGCCCCCTGCTGTTCGCGGCTGCACTGTTTGGTGGTTGGAATCAGGCGCCTGACTACGACGAAAACGCCGTGCTCCATAGCTATTGGAGCGAGCGCCATGGGGCGACGCCGATGTTTCTTGGGTCAGGCTTCCTTGAGTTCTGGGTTGAGCGTCCGCCCACGGACATGGAGTCTTGCGGCAGCTTGTATGGGAGCAATACCTGAATGCGCCCGACATCGTGGAGCAAGGAACGGGTGCTCCGGAACGGCTTGCAAACGAACTGACGGGCAACCTCTGGTTCTTCTGGTGGGATTGAACGCGTCGACGGTATCGACCGAGCCCTGCGGTCTACGCTTGCTGCTGGTTGCTCCGGCGGTGCACGCGCTGCGCCTCCGCGCGCTCGCTACTCAGAGGCGAGGCGCACGCTGTCGGCGAACTTCTGGAGGTCGCTTCCTTGGAGTACGGCGGCGAGCATTTCGGGGAGGTGGTTGGGGGTGCAGCCGAAGCAGGGCATGCCGAGTTTGCTCAGCTTTCCAGCGAGGTTTCGGTTGTAGGCGGGCTGGCCCTGGTCGGAGATGGCGAGCAGCGTGAGCGCCTTGATGCCGCTGCCGAGCAAGTGCTCCATCTTTTGAACGAAGCGCTTTTCGTTGGGGCTTGTGTCGTAGAGGTCGCCGAGGATCACGTAGAGGGTCTTTTCCGGCGTGTGCATGAAGCGTTCGCAGAAAGTGGTGGCTTTCCAGTAGTCCTCCGCGCCGCCGAGCTGCACGCCGAAGAGCAGGTCGACGGGGTCCGTGCAGTGTTCGGTGAGGTCGACGACGTCTTGGTGATTGAAGGCGACGACGTGCGTTTCGACGGCGGGAATGCTCGCGAGAATGGCGCCCATGATGCCGCCGTAGATCAGCGAGTTGTGCATCGAGCCG
>JBCCRV010000625.1:0-4643 GCA_039201085.1 Myxococcota bacterium
CGCCGCCACGCTGCAGTCGCAAACCTGCTCGAGGTCCGCCACGCGATGGCGGCCTAAAATTTAGCGGTTCGCCTCTCTAGAGCACATCTCTTGGCTGTGGGCAGTCGATTTCTAGACCACAAACAAGCGGCCTTTTCCAAGAATCCGCCCGTTTGTGGGCGAGGCACGGCGGAGCCGTGCGCGGGGGTGAAGTCATCTCGAACCTAGTTCGAGTGACGAGGGGCCCTTGTGAAGGGCGCGTTATGAGAAACGCTCGCTCGCGAGCCGACGAAATGCGTTCCGGCGATTTGCGGCCACCACGAAGAAGCGCCGCCGCCCCTTTCGGAACGACGGCGCCTGTGGGCGAAGGGCCTGCGAGCGAAAAGCTCAGATGCCCGGTCCGCCGAAGTACTCGCCGACCACCAAGCCATCGACGCCGACAAAGACATAGGTCTCGAAGGAGACGCTCACGGGATCGTCGGGATCGGAGTCGTCCCAGTAGCTGACCGTGGCGTAGTTGTCCGCGCCGTAGCCCACCACCTCGCCGTCGACCCAGAACTCGACGATGTTGTTGAGCTCCCACTCGAGCTCGACTTCTTCACTGAAGCCGTCGAAGTCGTTTTCGATGATGAGGTCCTGCTCCCAGGACGGCTCGAACTCCATCAGGTCGCTCGCCGTGGCTTCGGTCCGAAGGGCGGCCTCTAGCTCGCGGCGGCCGTGCACGTCAAAGATGCCGCGCTCGAGATCGCGCACGCCGCTTATGCCGTTGAAGCCTCCGCCGACACGCTCGCGCGCCCGAGCCGTATCGAGGTCCGCGTACTCGGCCCCAAAGGCGCTTCCGTCGGCGGCGACGGGGCCAAAGGCCAGGCCGAGCTCGAGGCCGGCTTCCGCTTGGCACGTAGCGACGACCTCGGACTCGAAGGTGGCCGCGTGGAGGGCGCAGAACTCTGGCGGCGACGCGTCGGAGCAGTCGCCCTCGAAGTCCTCGATGAGGCGGAACTCGTCCGTGCACGATTCAAAGGCCACGGCAGCGCTCTCGCCGTCGTCGAAACGCTCGGACTCGTAGCAGAGCTCGATGCGTCCCATGATGAGGCCCGGGCAAACGTCTGTTGTGGGCGCGGCCGGTGCGCACGCGCTCGAATCGCAGCCAAGCTCCACGCGGTATTGGCCGCGTCCCTGGCCGTTCTTCGTGCCGACGATGACCAAGTAGTTTCCGGCCTCCTCGAGCACGAGGCCCTCGACGCGCGCGTGACGACCCCAACCGCTGTCGTCGTCGCCGCCAATGCGTGTGGCGTTCTCGTAGCCGAGCACCGGATCGTCCGGGCCGTAGATGAGAATCACGTCGTCGAGGTCGCGGGCGCTTCCGCGCTGCGTGGTCTCCACGGAAATCACGGCGCCCGCGACGGCCTGAAAGGCGTAGCCGTCATATTGCAGGTCGTCTTCGAAGACGCCTTCGACGCTGCCGCCGAAAGCAATGGCACCGCGAAGGTTGATCTGATCGGAGACGTCCGCTTTGCCGCCGGTGAATCCGGGCAACTCGGGCAGGTCCGACGTGTCGGACGCGCAGCCGACCAGGGCGCCCGAAAGGCAGAGGAGGAGGGGGAGCAGGAGGCGGGTCTTGAGCATGCGGGGCGCCATCGCAATGGGCGTGCCATCCAGCCTAAGGGCGAAAGCTGCTGGGTTTTTCATATCAGGCGATTCGATCGCCCCCTATTCATCTGTCGACACTTGTCCCCTGGGGGGCCACTGACCTGTCCACCCGTCGGAGGTACCCGTCACATTCGACACAAAAACGCGCGCCGATCGTCAAAAAGCGGTGGGTGCGAGGGCCAACCCGTGGCGGCTGGTGGCGCGCCACGCAATTGCGTCGAAAACGAAGAGGCCAAGCCCCTGGCTCACCATCGCGAGACCCGCGCCGCGCAGCGATAGGTCGCCGCGATCGCCGCCGCGCCGGCCGAGCGCAAACATGAGCGCGCCGGCGGCCATGTACGCCACGTCGAGTCCCAGGTTTAGCGCGAACACCTGCCCGCTCCGCAGCTGGGCGACGCGCGCTTCCTCGCGGGACGGCCCCTCACCGGCGACCAGCGTCGCCCGGCGTCGCGCGCCAAGGTCGAGGAGCCCCAGGGAAAGTCCGGCGTTGATCGCACCGAAGGCCGCCGTCGTCGAGCCCGCAGCGAGCCACTCGGTGCGCCCGCGGCTCGCGGCTAGGGCGACGCCGCCCCCCAACACGGAAGCCGCCCCCCAAAGGAGGAGCCCGAGTCCTAGACGACGCCGCTGATCGAGCTGACGCAGCTGCAGGCGCGCGTCGGCCGCGCGTCCCGCACCCGCGGCGCGCGGCGACGCAGCAACGGCCACATGCTCCGCCGGCAGCGCAGTGGCCACCGACGCGCGGTCCTCGCCCATCGCCGCGGCATGTTCCGCCGCCGCACGCTCATCGGGATCGCCCGTTGCGCGCTGGCCGTCATCGCCCGCCGCTACAGGCTCGTCGGCACTGCCCGCCGCAGGCGCTTCTTGGTCCCCATGGGAGGATTCTTCGCTGATCTGTGCCCTCAGCGGACCCGCATTTGCGGCGACGCCCAGAAGAACGAGCACGCACGCTCCAACGATCCGCCGACGCGTCATCCTCGCCATAGGGTTGTGGCAAGGCCTCCACGCGTCGAGTGCAAAGGGGCCCAATCGCTCGGGAATCCTCGCCTGGCGCGTGTCTTGAAACGGCCCGCGGCCATGCCTTCCCCGCACGGCCCCTCGAATCATCGCCCGTCGAATCACGGCCCCGGCCCGTACCGATCCGCTCCCCTGCCCCATCCGAAACGCTCCCGGCGCCTGCTGCTCGCTGCTCTTGGTGCGCTCGTGGTCATCGGTGCCGCCTTTCTCCTCCTGAAGCCGAACCCGGAACACGGGCCCAGCGCGCAGGACGCGGCGGCGTTTGCTTCGCCCGTGCACCTTTTTCCGGCGCTACCGCAAGGCCTGCGCGTCGCTACGCCCCTCGCGCCCTTGTTGGCGGCCGATGGCCCCGAAGACCTCGCGATGGTCCGCCCGGCGCCGGGCGCCATGCGTTTGCGGCGGGGCGAGCTCCTGCATGTGCGCTTCAACCGGCCGATGGTCGCGCGCAGCGCGGTGGGCCGGCTCGCGGAGCCGGCGCCGGTGTACGTGATGGGCCGCCGCCCGGTCCAGGGCGAGGTGCGCTGGGTGACGCGAAGTGCGCTCACGTACCTTGCACCCGACTACGCGTGGGATCGGGGCCTCGAAGGCGAGCTTCGCGTCGCCGACGATCTCACCGGCCTCGACGGCGGTCCCCTTCGCGACGGCCGGCGGCGAAGCGTGGTCTTCGATCGTACGCCGCACGTCATCAGCCGTGGGCTTCATCGGGTCGGCGCGGGCGCACCGCTGCCCATGTACTTCGACAATCAGGTCGCCCTTGGCGAACTGCAGCGCGAAACGCTTGTATACGAGATCGGCGGCGGCGCGCGCAGCGTGCCCTTTTCGCTCCGCCAGCGAGGCCGAGACGGCGGACGCTTTCGCGTCGACATCGTTCCGCAGCGTCCGCTCGAAGCGGGCGTCTCATTGGGCGTGGCCCTGTCGCCGCGCTGGTGGAGCTGGGCCGGCGCATCGCCCGGCGTCATGCGCTACCAAGTCCAGCCACCGCCGCAGGTGGAAGGCATCGCCTGCGAAGGACGCTCCTGCCGCCATCAGGGCGCGCCCGGACAGATCGTCGACATCGAACAGCGCCTCAGCGTGCGGGCTTCGGAAAACCTCGCGAGCGCCGTCGTTCAAATCGTGCCCCGCGTAGCCAACCAGCGTGTTCGCGTGGAAGGCGCCGACCTTCACGTCGAGGGCGATTGGGCCACGGACCAAGTCTACGAAGTTCGCATCACGAACATGGTGACGGCCCAGGGCGAGTCCGTAGAGGCGATCGGCGCGCTCGCCGTACGGAGCCGTGGGCGCGCACCAAGCGTTCGTTTTGTGGGCGTCGGTCAAACGCGCTTGGCCTTCGAGGCCGGCGCCGAACCGGTGCTCGACCTCGCCGGCATCAACGTCGCGAAGGGCGCCGTGCTGCGGCGCGAGCTCGACAGCCTCGAAGCGATGAGCGCGGCCACCCTCCACCCGCAGCTGGCCGTTCAAAACCTGCACCATGCAGCGCACATGACGCCCCTGGACGCGCTCCTTCCGGACGCGCGCAGCAACGCCGAAGGCACCGGCACCTACACGTGGCGAAACCCGGGCGACGCAAGCGCCGCGCTCATCGGCCTCCGGGCCGGCGAAGGCGGCACGACGGCCGTGCCCTTTGTATTTCAGCAGAGCGACCTCGCCCTAACGGTGCACGCGTATGAAGGAGAAGCGCTCGTTTGGGTCACCCGCGTCAGTAGCGCCGAACCCGTGGCGGGCGCGCAAGTGCTGCTCGAAGACAGCCGCGGACAGGTTCGCGGCGAAACGGACGGCGACGGACTGGTTCAGCTCGCAGCCCCGCGTCGCGCCGAGAGCAGCGAGGACCCCACGCCCATGCACCAGCGCCGCTTCGCCGTTGCGGCCGAGCACGGAGAGGAGCGCGCCGTGGCGCTCTTCGAAAGCGGCGTTGCCATGGGCCCGGCACAGCTCGGCGTGTTCTCCGGCGGCATCGCCCGGGCGGACCTGCGCGCCACCCTTGGTACGGACCGGGGCGTCTA
>JBCCRV010000626.1:0-4627 GCA_039201085.1 Myxococcota bacterium
CGACGCGATCGAGCGCTCCGATCTGACACCGGTGGAGCGAGACGCCATCGACATCCGGTACATCAACGTGGACGAAGGAACGTCGGGCGTTCGCGCGGCCCTTGGGGCGCGCCTGGTGGATGCGGCGTTCCTCTGGGACCCGGACGCATCGATTGCCGTGCGCACGATGGGCGCTCGGGTGGTGTATTCCACGCGCGCGGAGGTCGACCGTATCTTCGACGTGATTGTTTGCGACACCCGGGTGCTCGACAATCCCGCGAACCATCCGGCGATTTCCGCGCTCGTTGCTGCCTGGACCGATGGCGTGGCGGCCATACGCGAGAATCCGATGCGTGGGGTCGCCGCGCTGGTTGAGGCCAACGAGTTTTACCAACAACTTGCGCGTGAGCACGGGCGCGATTTCATCGCGGGGCTCTTTTCGAACCTTGTACTGGCGGATGTCGCCGAGAATCGGCGGGTGTTTGGGCTCGACGGTGGCGCTAACCACTACGCAGCGTCTTACCGTCGTTTCGACCGGATCTATCGGCGGGCCGGCAGCTTGGCCAACCCGAGCTCCCCGGTGATCGACGTGTCGGAGAGCGTTGACCTTCGCTTCATTCGCGCCCTTCGCTGAGTCCAAGCATCGCCCTTGCGCCCGGGTCCGGCGTAGATACCTGGACGAAAACGGCCGGCGGAATGATGCTGGCCTTTGCTCCGTCCGCGGACCTTCGCCGCGTTGATTCGCGCGCCCAGTACCTCTCCCGAGAGGTCTTAATCGATGGAGTGTGGATGAGCGGCTTCGAGGTCGGTGGACGTCCAACGCAACACACACCGAAGAACGTGAGCGAGGAAGACGACGGCGAGGGCCGGAATCGGTCCGTAGCGAACTCAGTATGTGGCAGCCAGCTGACCCTTAAGGAAAAACGGCCGCGCGGAGCGGCCGTTGTTTCGGTAGCTGGTGGTTCCCCCTACTCGTGAATCATTTCCGAGAGGTAGTTTTCCTTGCCGACCTCCTCGATGAGGTGCAGCTGCGATTCGAGCCAGTCGACGCCTTCTTCCTCTTCCTTGAGGATGTACTCGAGAAGCTCGCGCGTGCCCGTGTCGCTCTTGTCGTAGCAGAGGCGAATGCCCTTCTTGAGCCGGTCGATCGCTTCCATCTCCAGCGCCAGGTCAAGCTTGTGCTGCTCAACGGGATCTTCGCCGACGCGCACCGGGTTCATGCGCTGCATGTTCGGTGTGCCCTCGAGAAAGAGGATCCGTCCGATGACCTTGTCGGCGTGCTTCATCTCTTCGATCGATTCGCCCCACTTCTTTTTGTAGAGGCGCTGGTAGCCCCAGTCTTCGCACATCTTAGCGTGAATGAAGTACTGGTTGATCGCCGTCAGCTCGCTCGAGAGAACCGCGTTGAGTAGTTCGATGATTTCGTCGTCGCCCTTCATGTTCTCCTGTCTAGTGCGACAAACGGGAGAAGTAAATGAACTTTGAACCTTTCTAGGTTGTTGAAATTGCTAATCAAAATCGCTCGCAGAAAAGTGGCGCTCGTCGCCGAAAGACCCGTAGCGTTTCAGTCGTGGGAACCCGGATTTTTGCGTGTCGGACCGGTGGCAAGGGCTTCGAGGCGAGTGCCGAAGAGCTTGCCGAACTGATGGCCGACCCGGGCACGCACGTGTGGATCAGCCTCGACCAGCAGGGCCCGCAGCACAAACGCATTCTCAGCGATGTGCTGCACCTTCATCCGCTGCTCATCGAGGACGCCCTCGATACGGCGCCGACGCCCAAGGCCGAGGTGCATTCGGACTATACGTACCTAATCCTGCACGGGCTGCGCGACCGTCAGCACGAGGCCCAGGCGTCCGGGCGCGACGACGAAACGCAGCGCGGCGATGAACGCGAGGAGCGCGTCGAGACCGTCGACGTCGACTTCTTTCTCGGCAACGAGTACATCGTTACGCACCACCGCCTGCCGATGCCTTCGCTCGACGCGGTTCGCGCGATGGTGGTCGGCGAGGGCTCGCCCCTCGCGGACGGTCCGGCGCGTCTCGCCCACGAACTCATCGACCGCATGGTCGACGCGTACCTGCCGATGATGGAGCGCATCGATCGCGACGTTGTGCGCGTGGAGCGGGCTGCGATTGAAGATCCCGATCCGAAGCTGCTCGAGTCGATCTTTTCGCTCAAGCATACGCTGCAAAGCATTCGCCGCGTCGGGCTGCACCAGCGTGAGGTGCTTGGCGACCTTGCCGCCGGTCGCTACCCGCGAGTGCCCGAACCGATACGTCCGTTCTTTCGCGACGTGCAGGATCACTTCGTGCGCGTGATGGATCTGAACGAATCGTACCGGGATCTGGTCGCTTCCTCGCTCGACGCGTACCTGTCGATGCAATCGCATCGCCTGAACGAGGTGATGAAGATCCTGACGGTGATCAGCACGATCATGCTGCCGCTGACGTTCATCACGGGCCTCTACGGCATGAACTTCGACGAGATGCCGCTGATTCATTGGCGCTACGGCTACGAAGCGGCGTGGGCCGTCATGATCGGTACGGCCGCGGTCTTTTGGTGGTACGGCAAGCGGAAGCGCTGGCTCTAGCCGTCTTCCACTGCGGGCCTCCTTTCGCTCGGCGGATCCGAGCCGCGGTCCGTTTCGCCGTGAAAACGTGGGTGCGATGCTGCAGTTCCTCCGGCAGTCGCCACCCATTTTGGACCGGTCGGACTGGTAGACGGCAGGGGTTGCGCTCGACGCGTCGGCTTCCTGGCTTCAGATGGTTTGCATGCACGCGCCGAAGCACGACGTGGTCCGGGTGGAGGGGTTGAAGGTCGATTGCGTGGTTGGCCTGTACCCGCACGAGCGCAATGCGAGCCAACCGCTTGAGGTCGACTTGGCCCTTCATCTCGATACGTCCGCCGCGGCGCGGGAGGAGAATGTTCGTCAAACGATCGACTACGCAGCGACCTCCGCGCAGCTCGTCTTTCTCTTGCGCTCGTGCCGCTTCCGGTTGCTCGAGACAGCTGCCGAAACGCTTGCTCGCTACCTGCTTGCGCCGGCGAGCGAAGGCGAACAGCGTGCTCAGCCGACGGCCGTGGACATTACGCTGCGAAAGCCCGACGCCCTCCGCGCTTTCGCTACACCTTCGCTTTCGATCTCGCGCCAGGGCGCGCCCGCGTTGGGCAAGGAAACAAAAGAGTGGGGCACCGTCGACATCATTCACGAGACGAAGGACGCGGGGATCTACCGGCTCAACATCGCGCCCGGAAAGGGCATACCCCTTCACATTCATCGCGTGATGCGTGAGTCCGAGATGGTGCTGACGAGCGGCGTTGAATGCCAGCTTCAGCCCGTACCCATGGGCACGGTCCACCGGTGGCCACGCGGCGCTGCCCACCGCTACGACAACCCCAGCGATCGTTGGCAGAGCATCCTCTGCGTGGACATTCCGCGCTTTATCCCCGAGGACGAGATCGAGGTGGAGGGCGAGCCGGCGGACGTACCGCCGGAGCCTCCCTGGGGTCCCATCGCCGGCATTGGCTAGCCCCTTCGGTCATCCAGGCTACGGCACACCGAGAGCTTCTAACGGTAGGCAATCAAGGGTTCGAAGCAGCTTATGGGGTCCTACGGACCCAGTGTTCTGAGGTAGTTCAAGCCGTTTGGGCGTGGTTGGCCGGGTATTCGGTGAGAAGAGCGCGCTGGCGTCCCCGGATCGAGCGATGGATTGAAACGAAGCGCGTTTGTTTTGTTCCACAACCGCTTGGCCCTAAGCTTGCGAAGTGACGGGGCCCGCCGACGCGTTTTTGGTGACCGGTGCGAGTCGAGGCATCGGCCGAGCGATTGCGGAGCGGCTTCTGGCGCGGGGCATGCGAGTCGGAGCCGTAGGCCGCGACGAGCGAGCGCTACGCGAGCTGGCGAAGTCGGCTCCCTCCCAAGTGGTCGTCATGGTTGGCGACCTTTCGCTCCCGGATCAGCGCAGCGAGATCGCGCGTGCGGCCCGCTCCACGTTCGGCGAGCTTCTCGGCGTGGTGCTCGCGGCGGGGGTCGCGCGTCACGAACCGTTTTCGACGCTCTCGGAGAAGTCGCTTCGCCATACCTTCGAGGTGAACTTCTTTTCGCCGGCACTGCTCTGCCGCGACCTCGCCCCACTCGTCGCCAAAGGCGGCAGTCTCACCATGGTTTCGAGCACCCTTGCCACGAAGCCTGCGCCAAACACCGCGGCCTACGCGGCGTCGAAGGCTGCGCTGGAGGCCTTGACGCGCACGATGGCCATCGAACTTGCCCCGCATGTCCGCGTGAACGCCGTTGCTCCAGGCATCGTCGATACGGCGATGGTGCGGGACCTACGGCTCGAGCCGGGCGAAGTCGCCCCGACGGGACAGGCGCTCAAGGAGCGCCTCGAGGCCCAGCAGCAGTCGATGGCGGAGCTTCATCCTCTGGGTCGCCTTGGGAACGCGACCGAAGTGGCCCGCGCCGTCGACTACTTGATTCGCTCGAACTGGTCCACGGGCACGGTTCTCACCCTCGACGGAGGACTCACGCTCTGACACTTGGAGGCGCTCCTGAGGTACTAGGGCGCGTGGATCATCAGAGTCAAAAGCGAAATGTTGTTGAGTATTTAGCTCATGGATGATCTGTAGTTATGGATGCCACGCTCTGGAC
>JBCCRV010000627.1:0-4603 GCA_039201085.1 Myxococcota bacterium
AACGGTGGGTCGCATCCTCGAGGCGCCGAAGGACAGCGCGCTCAAAGCCGGCGACACGGTCTTCGTTCCCGGCGCGAGTTGCTTCGGCGAAGACGTCCGCTCGCTCTTTGGAGGGAGCGCTTCGACGCTCTGGGTAAGCCCCGAGCGGCTCGTGCCCATCGACCCGTCGCTCGAGTCCAAAGGGGTGCTCCTCGCCCTGGCGGCGACAGCCCAGCATGCGATCGCCCGCGCGACCGAGCTTCCCGAGCTCATCATTGGCCACGGCTGCCTTGGCCGCCTCCTCGCGCGACTCGTCGTTGCCGCCGGCGGCCATCCGGTCGTTTGGGAAAGGAATGCGTCGCGTATGGACGGCGCCGAGGGTTACTCGGTCGTGGCGCCGGACGACGACCTGCGCCACGACTATGGCTCGATCGTGGACGTGAGCGGCGACAGCACGCTGCTCGACTCGCTTATTCTCCGTCTTCGCCGCGGCGGCGAACTCGTGCTCGCCGGCTTCTATCCGGGGCGCATCGACTTCGCTTTTCCGATGGCCTTCATGAAGGAGGCGAGCTTGCGCATCGCTGCCGAATGGGCGCGCCCAGACATGGACGCGGTCCTCGCTTTGCTTGATCGCGGCGCCCTCGATTTGGGCGGCCTCATCACTCACCGCCGGCCTTTTTATGAAGCCGACGACGCCTACCCCACCGCCTTTGATGACGCGAGCTGTCTGAAGATGGCGCTCGATTGGAGCACCCCATGAGTCTCGATCCCATTGCCGCCGTGGGCCAACGCCTGCGCGAAGAAGCCGCCATCGAGCCGGAGGTTCCGGCCGTCTCCCCCGAGCCCACCAAGGAAACGCAAGTCATTGCGATCTACGGCAAGGGCGGTATCGGCAAGAGCTTCACGCTCGCGAACCTCTCCTACATGATGGCCCAGCAGGGCAAGAAGGTACTGCTCATCGGCTGCGATCCGAAGAGCGATACCACCTCCCTACTCTTCGGCGGACGGGCGTGCCCAACGATCATCGGCACCTCCGCGAAGAAGAAGGAAGCGGGCGAAGCGGTGGCGATCGGCGACGTCTGCTTCAAGCGCGACGGCGTCTTCGCGATGGAGCTCGGCGGGCCCGAAGTCGGCCGCGGATGCGGCGGGCGCGGCATCATTCACGGCTTTGAAACCCTCGAAAAGCTCGGCTTTCACGACTGGGGCTTCGACTACGTGCTCCTCGACTTCCTCGGCGACGTCGTCTGCGGCGGCTTCGGCCTGCCTATCGCGCGCGACATGTGCCAAAAGGTCATCGTCGTTTGCTCGAACGACCTGCAGTCGCTCTACGTCGCGAACAACGTTTGCTCGGCGGCGCAGTACTTCCGCAAGCTTGGCGGCCACGTCGGCGTGGCCGGCGCCGTCATCAACAAGGACGACGGCACGGGCGAAGCACAAGCCTTTGCCGAGAGCGTTGGCATTCCGGTGCTCGCATCGATTCCCGCGGACGACGACATTCGCCGCAAGAGCGCGAAGTACGAGATCGTGGGCCGACCCGACTCGCCCTGGGGCGGTCTCTTTGCGGAGCTTGCGCTCAACGTCGATACGGCGCCGCCGATCGATGCCGTACCCCTCGAGCACGACGCGCTCTTGGAGCTCTTCGACGGCGACGCCGTTGGCCGCGATGTGGTCCTTGAACCGGCCACCCTCGAAGACGTCGCCGGCGCAAGGACCGTCGTTGCGAAGAAATCGCTCGAAGTCATTTACGACCAGGTCGTGTGATGGATTCGCTCGACGGGAAACCAACGGAAGCGAGCTGTCACGGCGACGAACGCGAAGCCTTGCGAAAGGCGTCCGGGGAAAACCGCGCGCTCCTTGAGCAGTACGCGAAGGACTACCCGCTCGGCCCGCACGATCAGCCGCAGAGCATGTGCCCGGCCTTTGGCTCGCTGCGTGTCGGCCTGCGCATGCGCCGCACGGCCACGATCCTTTCGGGCTCCGCCTGCTGCGTCTACGGCCTAACTTTCACGTCCCATTTCTACGGCGCGAAGCGCACCGTGGGCTACGTGCCCTTCAACTCGGAGAGCCTCGTCACGGGCAAGCTCTTCGAGGACCTGCGCGATGCCGTGCATGCGACAGCAGATCCGGAAAAGCACGACGCCGTCGTGGTCATCAACCTCTGCGTGCCGACGGCCTCGGGCGTCCCGCTTCGGCTCCTTCCAAAGACGATCGACGGCGTGCGCATCATCGGCATCGACGTCCCGGGTTTCGGTGTGCCCACGCACGCGGAAGCGAAGGACGTGCTTGCAGGCGCTATGCTGAACTACGCGCGTACGGAAGCGGAGCTTGGCCCCGTTCAAGCCCCCAGCGGTCCGCGATCGGACCGGCCCACCGTCGCCTTTTTGGGCGAGATGTTTCCGGCCGATCCGATGGTGCTCGGCGGCTTGCTCGCACCGCTGGGTCTGACCGCGGGCCCCGTGGTCCCGACGCGTGAATGGCGCGAGCTCTATGGCGCCCTCGACTGCGCCGTCGCCGCCGCAATTCATCCGCACTACACGGCGAGCGTTCGTGAGTTTCGCGCCGCGGGTCGACCGGTGGTCGGTTCGGCGCCCGTCGGCCGCGACGGAACGGCGGCGTGGCTCGAGCGCATTGGGCAGGCCGCAGGCGTCGCAGCAAAGACGATTGAAGGCGCGAAAAACGCCATTCTCCCGGCCATTTCCGGCGCCCTGTCGGCGGCGCCGATCAAGGGCCGCATCACCGTGTCGGGCTACGAGGGTTCGGAGCTGATCGTGGCGCGCCTTCTCATCGAAAGCGGCGCGGACGTGCGCTACGTCGGCACGGCCTGCCCGCGCACGGAGCATTCGCTTCATGACCTCGAGTGGCTCGAATCGAAGGGCGTCGCCGTGCGTTTTCGTGCATCCCTCGAAGAGGACCTTCAAGCGATGGAGGCCTTCGATCCGGACTTGGCGATCGGAACGACGCCCGTCGTTCAAGCGGCGAAGGAGCGCGGCACGCCGGCGCTCTACTTCACGAACCTTATCAGCGCGCGTCCCCTCATGGGTCCGGCGGGCGCGGGCTCCCTTGGCCCCGTTGTGAACACGGCGATGGCCAACCGCGAGCGCTTCACGAAGATGCGCGCCTTCTTCGAAGGCGTCGGAAGCGGTCACGCAGCGGGCGTTTGGGAAAGCGTGCCCGAAGACCGGCCGGCGTTTCGTAAAAAGCACCTCGTGCAGCTTCGGCGGCGTACGGAGCTGCCGAAGAAGTCGAAGGCGGCCAAGCGCGTCGCCAAGACCGCGACGAAAGCCCAACGTCCGGCGACGAACGCAAAAGGCAGCGAAACCAAGGCGACGGCCAAGACCACGCGGACGAAGCCGAAGGCGCGCGAAGCGGCACGGGAGACCGGATGCTGATCCAAGATCACGACCGCGCCGGTGGCTACTGGGGCGCCGTCTACGTCTTCACCGCCGTAAAGGGTCTTCAGGTGATCATCGACGGCCCCGTGGGCTGCGAAAACCTGCCCGTCACGTCCGTGCTTCACTATACGGACGGCCTTCCGCCCCACGAGCTGCCGATCGTCGTCACCGGCCTCGCCGAGGAGGAGCTTGGTCAAAAGGGTACGGAAGGCGCCATGCGCCGCGCGCATAAATCCCTCGATCCGTCGCTGCCCAGCGTCGTCGTGACGGGTTCGATCGCCGAAATGATCGGCGGCGGTGTCACGCCCGAAGGCACGGGCATTCAGCGCTTCCTTCCGCGCACCATCGATGAAGATCAGTGGGAAAGCGCCGACCGCGCGCTCCTTTGGCTGTGGAAGCACTACGGTCCGAAGAAGCGCCGCAAGAAGGCGCCGCGCAAGGAGGGCCAACGCCCAAAGGTCAACATCATCGGCCCGAGCTACGGTTACTTCAACACCTGGTCGGACCTCGCCGAAGTGCGCCGCCTCATCGAAGGCATCGGCGCTGAAGTGAACATGGTCTTTCCGCTCGGAAGCCATCTTGCCGACATTGGCAAGCTGGCCGACGCGGATGTGAATGTCGTCATGTACCGCGAGTATGGCCGCTTGCTCTGTGAAGAGCTGGGCGCGCCCTACCTTCAGGCACCGATCGGCCTCGACAGCACCACGCGCTTTTTGTCGACCCTCGGCGAGCTCACGGGGCTGGACCCGACAGCCTTCATCGAGCGCGAAAAGCACACGACGCTCAAGCCCCTTTGGGATCTTTGGCGCTCCGTCACGCAGGATTTCTTCAGCACGGCGAGCTTCGGCATCGTGGCCAACGAAACGTACGCGCGCGGCCTGCGAAAGTTCCTCGAAGACGAGCTCGGCCTTCCGTGTCACTTCGCCATTCCACGCGTACCCGGCGGCAAGACCGACAACAACGCCGTACGCGAAGCCGTCCATGAAAAGGCGCCGATGATCCTCTTCGGCTCCTTCAATGAGCGCATGTACCTCGCCGAAGCCGGCGGGCGCGGCATGTACATTCCCGCGTCCTTTCCTGGAACCGCGATACGCCGCCACACCGGCACGCCCTTCATGGGCTACTCGGGCGCGTCCTACTTGGTTCAGGAAGTTTGCAACGCGCTCTTCGATGCGCTGTTTCACATCCTGCCGCTGGGCACGGCGCTCGACGAGGTCGACCCGACGCCGACG
>JBCCRV010000628.1:0-4599 GCA_039201085.1 Myxococcota bacterium
AGGCAGGGGTCGCAGCCCAGCACGCAGTCGACGAGGGGTTGGCCGAGCGTACCGCCGCAGGTGTCGGAAAACTCCCCCGTGTTCAACACGCAGGCAAGATCCTCCGCGCAGCTTTCGGTCGCGAGGCACGCGGCGCGCTCGGCGCTGCAGCCATCGTCCAGGCAGGCGCCGCAGTCGTCCGAGAGGGCTTCGGTGAAGAGGTAGATGTCGCCGGCGAAGAAGGCGACGGCGGAGGCGTTGGTTTTGTCGACGCCGGTGAGTTCGATCGTGTTGAGTCGTGCGCCCGTGTTGCGGTCGTACTCGATCAGCTTGACCGGGCTGTCACCGGCGAAGGCAAAGAGTCGTCCGTCGCCCGTGCCCGTGAGCTCGCCGCCGTCGAAATCGATGTTGGCGATGTCGCGCAGGTCGCCGCTGACGGGGTTGATGGCGCCGAGCTTGCCAAGGTCCGGTCCCTCATCGAACGCGCCGTCGCCCGAGTAGGTCATGACGTAGAGGTCTGCGCATGGGTCGATCGCGGAATTGGACGCGAAGGACATGCCGAAGAGGCCGAAGTCGGCGTTCGTGCGCACGTAGTTCGATGGCTCACACGCGCCCGGATCGAGCAGGTCGAGCACAACCACTTCGAGCGAGTCGATGAGGTTGAGGTGGGCGCGCCCTTGCCCGTCCACGGCCATCGAAAAGGGCGTGGCGCCGCTGCAGATCGGACCGACGACAAACTCGTATTGGTTGGTGAGCGGATCCCAACGGTGGATCTCACCGTCGTCGGAGACGAGGTAGATGAACGACGCGTGCGGCCCGGGCGCGCACGCGCACGCACTTCCGGTGTCGAGAGCGGCTTCGACGGCCACATCCTCGGCTGAATCGGTCCCCACGTCGGGTGATGGCCTCGACGAGCTCGAACACGCCAAGAGCATTGCAACCCCGCACACGCGCCATCCCATGGCGACAGTGTAGCAGCACAATCCGCCGTGTCGCTTGCGAGCGGGTTCGGCTGTGCAACGCACACACGATGCACGGGTCGCGCACTTCGATTTCCTTCGGGCGCGTGCTCGCAGGCGCGACCGTGGCGTGGGGCGTGCTCATCGGCCTCGTTGCCCTGGCGCGGCGCGCAAACGAAGCACTCGACTTGGGTGAACCCTGGAGCATCGTGAGCGCCGGAATCCTTCCCGCCGTCGTGGCAGCTGCAGCGTCCTTGCCAATGGCGAGGTTGGCTTCGGGGCGACCTATCGCCGCATCCGATCTTGGACTTCAGTTCGCAAGCGGGCGCGCCATGGCGATCGGCCTGCTGGGCGGCATTCCGCTGATCGTCGCCTACGCGATCATCTTCGCGGGTCTGGGCGTGAGCGCCGAGCCGCGGCCCTGGGTGGGGGTGTGGATCGTCAAGTTCGTCGTTGCGCAGGGGATCGCGGAGGAGATCATCTTTCGAGGCTTCGTCTTCAAGTGCCTGCGACGGGGACGCAGCTTCCTGCGTGCTTCAACGCTTTCAGCGGTGATCTTTAGTCTGGTCCACCTCAGCAATCTCATGAACGGCCTGACCGCCGAAGTGATCATCGGCGCCCTCATCTCCACGGTCTTTGCCTTCGTCCTTACGTACCCAGCCTGCCTGCTCTTCGAGCGAAGTGGCGTGAGCGGGAGCGTCCTTCCCTTTGCGCTCACGCATGTGCTGATCGACTCGATCAACTTCTTCGTGCACGTGGGCGGTCCGGGTCCTGCGATGTTGATTTACTTGGGCGCCACACTTGTCACCGCGCTGTTGATCTTCCTTCTGGCCCGCTTTCTCTTGCCGCCGGCCGCCTGGACCAAAAAGCCGCTGGCCCCGCCAGCGGAGGAGGGGTAGGAAGCGTCTCCTGGAGATGCGATGACGAAGCAGAAGTCCGGCCGAAGCACGAAGAAGAAGCAGCTCACCAAGGGCAAGAAGGCCGCGGCAAAGGCCAAGTACAAGCCGAAGGTTCGGCCGCTTCTCGTTCGGCCCGGGGCCGCCTACACGTGCTTCGGCGACGGCCTCTGCTGCACGGACATCCACGGTTTGGGGCCGCTCACGAAGAGCGAGTTCGTGCAAATCCGCCGCCTCGACAAGCGCGGCGCCCATTACGACGACGGTTTCGAGGAGCGCATGCTCAGTACGGCACCGGACGGCGGCTGCCACTTCTTACTTCCGGACCTGCGCTGCGGCGTGCACGCCGAGTACGGCCCCGAAGCCAAGCCCGACGGCTGCCGGCGCTTTCCACTGGGCCTCGTCGCCACGCCGGACGGCGGACGCATCACGACGCGCCATCGCTGCCCCTGCCGAACGCTGGGCGAACGGCCCGCTCTTCAAGGCGAAGATGTGCTGCCGTCGATCGCCGACAAGAAGGGCCGACCGCGCGCCGACGAACGGGTGAAGAAGGTGCGCATGGGCAAAAACGCCAAGCTCGGCTGGAGCGGCTGGCTTGAGGTGGAAAGCGAAATGCTCGCGGCCCTCGCCGACGGTACGCCGCCCGAAGACGTACTGCACGCCGACGCCTTTCCGCCGCTGAAGAAGGGCAAGAGCTGGAACGATTTCGCCGACGAGTTTCTCGATGCCGGCGACGGTACGGCCTTTGGCGTGGCCGCCCAATGGATGGGCGAGATGATGCGCGCCCTGCTCAATTCGGAACATGTGCCACGCTTTCCAAGCCGGCCTTGGGCCCGTGCCTTCGACCGGGCCGAAGCCCGCGGTGGTGCGCCGCGCAGCGAAACGGAAGTCTTCGCCGACTGGATCGCGGACGAAATCTGGTCCCTCGAATGGAACGAAGAGCGCGGCTTCGATATCGCACGCGCCGAGCTCGCCACGCGCCTGAAGATCGGACGCGCGATCGCCGCACACCTCGCGCGCGCCGAAGGCTGCCGGCCCGACCGCGCCGCCGCCGAAGCGCTCACCGTTGTGGAACTGATCGGCGAGTCCGATTTCTGGCTCGACGTCGTCGAGCGCATCAAGCGCCCGTAGCAGGCGTGGCGAAGCCGTCGCCGCCGACCCGCGAGTTCGCAAACCGAGTCGGCGGCGTTCCATGCCCCCTTTGAACTGCGGAGCGGGGTGGAGGGAGCTTGAACTGGGCGTGCGCTACAGCGTGCGGACTGGCCCGCGGCGTCCGACACTTAGTTGCGTGCGGCATGCCTTGTCGCCTATGCCAGGGGGGTGCGATCGCTGCCTTTCCTGCTCCTGCTTTGCCTGGCCGTGCCCGGCTTCGGTGTGCCGCACACAGGTACGCAGGGCCCGCTCCTGAGCAAAGCGTCGGCGCAGGACAACCCTCGTCCGCCTTGGCGCCGACGACGGCGGCGTGGGGTGCGGCCGAATCGGCGATCGATGGCGCTCGTGAACCCGGAGGATTGGCCCGCCGAGCCCGAGTCGCCGAACAGCGTCGACCCGGAACGCTTTGCGTCCGCGCTGCGCCAGCTCTGCGGGTGGATGCCGCGCACGCGGCCCGCGCGCTGGACCGAGCACATTCTGACGGCCGCCGGCGACTTCGAGGTCGATCCGTTTTTGCTCGCCGCACTGATTCAGCGCATGGGGCGCTGCAACGCCGATTCAGAGCACGTGGGCGGCATCGGCCTCACGGCGATCCCACGCACGATGCACGGCGACCACTTTCGCCGCGGTGTGTACACGTATCACCTGCTCGAGGGCAACGAGTTCGTCGAGCACACGAGGCAGATCCGCCGCTTTCCGTTTACGGAAACGCAGCTTCGGCGCGCCGAAGCAAACGTGTACTTCGCGGCGGCCTTCATGAGCATATGGCGCGAACAAGCACCGATGCTGCAGACGATCTTCGAGCAGGTGCCGCACCGCCACTACATCAGCCACTTCGTATGGGGCGACCGCGTTCGCAACGACCGCGCCGAAGACCGTATTCTTACGGACCGGCGCCGCATGTTGCAGTACTACGGGGCGATCGAAGCCGCCGCGCCGATCGAACGTGACGGCATTCGCTGGAGCTGTCCGCTCGACGGTGCGCCACGCGTGGTCTCCAGCTGGATCGGTGCGGAACGGGACGACGGCGCGCGCCGGCACCGCGGCATCGACGTCGAATCGGTGCTTGGCGAGCCCGTTCGTGCCGTGGCGGCGGGACGCGTGAACTTCGCAGGTGTCGACCTACCCGGCCATCGCAACAGTCAGTCGATGACCCCTTCGCAGATCGAAGAGGTGCCCCGCGACGAACTCGGTGCCGGCGGACGCTACGTCTGCATCCTGCATCACACCGATGAGGGTGCGTGGCGCCGAAGCTGCTACATGCACCTCGAAGACGTGGACGTGCGACACGGCCAGGAAGTGCAGGCCGGCGACAAAATCGGCACCGTCGGCCGGACGGGCATGCGCCGCTCGGCGCCGCATCTTCACTTCGAACTGCACGGGCCGGATGGGCTGATCGACGGGTCGGACGTGTTGGCGGGCCACTTGCTGGGTCATCGACCAGAGTAGCGTTCGTCGGTGGGAACCGGCGTGCTGCGCGGCAGACCCCGCGCGGGCGAGCTGGTTCCCACCGACGAACGCTACTCTGGTCGATGACCCAGCAAGTGGCCCGCCAACACGTCCGACCCGTCGATCAGCCCATCCGGCCCGTGCAGTTCGAAGTGAAGATGCGG
>JBCCRV010000629.1:0-4586 GCA_039201085.1 Myxococcota bacterium
CGCTTGGGGCGTGACCCCGCGGCGCATGATCGTGTCTTGGGTGCGCGTGTCGAAGCGCACCACGTCCTCATAGGAAACGCCGGCGAAGGGGTGAAGCTCCATCGGACAAGACTAGCACACTGCTGCCGCCGCCCAACCCGGCGCTTAGGCCGCCCGATTGGCCGCAATGCTTGTTCGGACACAGCGGGATTGGGCAGGGAGCAGGGGGCCGGGCTCCGGAAGTTGGACGCCCGACGCGCAAAGCGACTTAGGGGTGCTCCGTGCAGCAGCGCGCGACGGCTTCGGGGATTCGAATCGCGCTCATGCGATCGAGGTGAATGCACGCGATGCCGATCCGTGCGTCGGCCAGCAGCGTCTCGCCGCGCCAGAGTCGGTAGTCAAAGCGCACGCTCGCGCGTCGCAGTTCGCCGACCCAGACTTCAAGGTCGAGGGCGTCGTCGAAGCGGGCCGGGAGGCGGTAGCGTACGTCCGCGTGGTGCACCGCCATGCCGACGCGGGCTTCGACTTCAAGCTGGCGAAAGTCCATCCCGCGGTCGCGAAAGAGCGCCACGCGTCCATCCTCGAACCACTTAAGATAGGTCGAGTGGTGAACGATCCCACTCTGATCCGTCTCGTGGTACGCCGCGCGGAGCGAATGCAGAAAGCCGCTTCGCGGCGGCGGTTCGTTGGAGGGCTTCGCCATCGCCGGCAGCGTCAGGCAGCTGCGTCGAGCTTCTCGCGTACCTTCGCGTACACCGCGTCGAGGTTGGTCAGCTCTTGAAGCTCTTCTTCGGGAATCGAAAGCTTAAAGGTGCGCTCTACGTCCGCCACGATTTCGATCGCCATCATGCTGTCGATGCCGAGTTCTTGAAAGGGCGTGGCGTCCGGCACTTCGTCGATCTCCGCAACTTCCGCCACGATCTCGCGGAGCTTCTCGCGCAGCTCGTCCTTGTTCGCTTCGTCCATTCCATCGTCTCCTATGAGTCTTTACCGGGCGCTCTCTGCTGGGGGAGTTCGCCGGCTTCGTAGAGGGCGCGGGTTTTGCGCCGTTGAGTCTTGCCGCTGCTGGTTTTTGGAAGGGTGCCGACGCGCGTCACCACCACGTCTGCCGGTACGAGTCCAAAGCCTTGTCGGACCACCCGTGGGATCGTTTCACGAAGCCGCTCCGCATCGCTTCGGCCGGCCTCGACGGCAACGACCAGTTCTTCCACGCCGTCCTTCATGATGCTGAAGGCACAAACGTTGCCGCGGCGAACGCCGTCGAGGTCGCCAACGGCCCATTCGATGTCCTGTGGGTAGTGGTTCGCCCCGCGAATGATGATCAGATCCTTGATGCGGCCGCAGATGAAGAGCTCTCCGTCGGCGAAGTAGCCGAGGTCGCCCGTATGCAGAAAGCCTTCGCGCCAGCCCTCGGCGGTGGCGGCCTCGTTTTCGAAGTAGCCGGCCGTCACGCTCGGGCCGCGCGTGATGACCTCGCCGACCTGACGCTCCTCGCACGCGGTTCCGTCTTCTGCCACGATCCGGACTTCGTGGTCGGGGAAGGGCACGCCGCATCCCACGAGCTCGAGGGCGTCGACCCGTTCGCTCGGCTCGGCGCGCCCGTTGCGCATGGCGTCTGGATCGACGCGGTCGACGCGCATGGGCGCGTTTCGGTCGTGAAAGGTGATGGCCAGCGTGGCTTCGGCCATGCCGTAGCTCGGTAGAAAGGCCTTCGGGTCAAAGCCTGACGGGGCATAGCGGTCGGCAAAGGCCTGAAGGGTCTTGGCGCGAATCGGTTCGGCGCCGCAGCCGGCAATGCGCAGCGAGGAGAGGTCGAGGTCGGCGAGCTGCCGGTCTTTGATGCGCCGCGTCGCCAGCTGGTAGGCGAAGTTCGGCGCGTAGGTGATCGTGCCCTTGCGTTCGCTGATCGTTTGCAGCCAAAGGCCCGGGCTTCGCGCGAACGTCTCGGTGGGCAGAATGACGACGGGAATGTCGCAGACGAGGGTGCCGAGCACGAAGCCGATCAGGCCCATGTCGTGAAAGAGCGGAAGCCAGGTGACGCCGAGATCGTCGTCCGTGCGATCGAGGCCCGCGGGGCCGAGAAAGGCGCGGGCGTTTGCGACGAGGTTCTTGTGCCGCACCATGACGCCCTTGGGTTTGCTCGTGCTGCCGCTCGTGAACTGAAGAAAGCAGAGGTCGTCTTCATGAATGGCGACTTCGTGTCGCTCCGCCGCATCGCCCGCGAAGGCTTCGGGCACGGTGTGAAGGGCGCACTCGGCGCGCTCGGCGGCTTGGGCGACGACTTCGCGATTGCCTTCCATGCAGAAGGCCACGCGGGCGCCCGCCGTCGACATGATGTGGGCGAGGGTGTCGATGTAGCCCTCGGCGTTCTTGAAGCTCGCCCGTGGGTACACCGGAGCGGGCACGACGCCGGCGATGACGCAGCCCAAAAAGGTCAGCACGAACTCGTGCGGCTCGCCGACGACAACGGCGACCCGTTCGCCCTTCGCGAGACCGAGCTGCTGGAGAAAGGCCGCTCGGCGCTCCCCTTCGAGGCGCATCTCCTCGTACGAGAAATAGCGCGGCTGGCGGTCGAGGCCGAAGAAGGTGAAGCCGCGCCCGGGGCCTTGGCGCAGGTCGCTTAGGGCTTCGACGAGGGTTGTCGCTCGTTCCGAAGGTAAGGGCACCCAGCGGGGGTACGTTGGGGGCCCAGATCGGTCAAGGAGTTGGCGGCCGTCATGGCTGTAATGGCTGGGAAAACCGGCCGGCCGGCTCTTTCTAGCGGGGCGCCCATTCCTTGCTCGCCCTGCGGCCATTCACTATACGACCTCGATGCGCGTGTTTGTGACCGGCGCCGGTGTGGTGAGCTCCCTCGGTCTGGGAGCGAAGCCCTTTGGCGAAGCGCTCAGCGCGGGCCAGACCTCGGCGCGTTCGATCACGCTCTTCGATTCGAGCCAGCTCGATCGGCATATCGCCTGCGAGGTGCACGACTTTCGGCCACGCGATCACCTCACTGCGGCGGAAGCGCGGCGCATGGGACGCTGCAGCGCGATGCTCACGGCGGCCGCCCGCATGGCCTGGAAGGACGCCGGTCTCGTCGGCGCCGGTGAAGACGCCCGGCGCGCCGGCGTCGTGATCGGCACGACGATGGGCGAGGCGAACCTACTGGGCAGCCTTGAGAGCCGCTGGATTCATCGCGGCGAAGACGCCGTAGCGGCGGCGGAGCTTCCCCGCTACGGGAGCTCGCTCCTGAGCGTGCACGTGGCGCGGGCCTTCGGCGCCCGCGGCATGGTGAAGACCCTTCCGGCGGCCTGCGCGGCGGGCAACTACGCCATCGGCTACGCGGCCGATCAGATTCGCAGCGGCCGGCTCGACCGGGTGATCTGCGGCGCCGGTGAAGTGATCGAGAAGCTTCAGTACGCTGGCATGGCGCGCCTGGGCGCGATGGCGCCGGAGCGCTGCCAGCCCTTTGAGCAGAACCGCCGGGGCTTCTTGGTGGGCGAAGGCGCGGGCATTCTCATGCTCGAGTCGGAAGCGTCCGCGGTGCGGCGGGGCGCGCGCGTGCTCGCCGAGGTGGGCGGCTACGGCTTGGCCTGCGATGCCCATCACATCACCCGGCCGCACCCCGAGGGCGCCGGGCTGCGCTTTGCGATGGAGCAAGCGATCAAAGCGAGCGGGCTTTCGCCCCGCGACATCGACTACGTGAACGCGCACGGCACGGGTACGCCGGCCAACGACGTCGTGGAAGCGCAGGTCATCGAATCGGTCTTTGGCGAGCAGAAGAGCCCTTGGGTGACGAGCCTGAAGTCGATGATCGGCCATTGCATGGGCGCCGCGAGCGCCATCGAAGCCGTCAGCTGCGTGCTCACGCTGCAGGACGGAGTGATTCCGCCGACGATTCACCACGAGCAGCGCGATGAGCGCTGCACGAGCTTGCGGCTGGCGGAGAACGCGAGCGAACAGGCGGACGTGCGTGTTCTGCTCAACAACTCCGCGGCCTTTGGCGGCTACGATGCGGTGCTCTGCTTGGCCAAGGAAGGCGTGCTTCCGGAGCGTGCACCGCTCACCCTCGGCGGCGCCGCGTGACGCGGCTTGCCCTTACCGGCTACGGCCAGGTCAGCGCCCTTGGCGTGGGGCGGCAGGCTTTTGAGTCCGCGCTTGCGGAGAGCGCGGCAGCCCGCCGCTTTCGCTGCGACGGTCCCGGTTCGGAGCTTGGCCCGGGCGTGGTCCAGGTGTGGGACTGGGACGCGGCAGCGCACCTCGGCAAGAAAGGTCACCGCACCTACGACCGGCTGACGAAGTTTCAGGTCACGGCGGCCAAGTATGCGCTCGAAGATGCGGCGCTGAAGGACGCGTTCGAGCCCGGCCGCATCGGCGTGAGCAGCGCCACGGCGTACGGAAGTCTGGACGCGATCACCGAGCTCAACCGCGTCGCCGAGCTTGAGGACCCGCGCTACATCAACCCCCAGCGTTTTCCGAACACGGTCATCAATTCGGCGGCCGGCTACGTGAGCATTTGGCACGACCTGCGCGGACCGAATACGACGATTGCGGACGGCAACTGCGGCGCCCTCGACGCGGTGCTCACGGCCGCGACTCACCTGACTCACCGGCGCGGCGACGCGTTC
>JBCCRV010000630.1:0-4570 GCA_039201085.1 Myxococcota bacterium
ATTTGATTGCCTCGGATTCGTCGATCGGGTCGAGATCAAGGCGCGAGGACGAAGGACGGCAAGCGCCTTTCGAGGACGAGGAACGCAGGGGTCGGCAGGAGCGGTGGGTCCGAGGCGATCAAATGAAGGTCGAACCGCTCTAGTCGTCAGTCCGTGCGGCGAGCAGCTCCGTTGAGAGGGCGAAGCGGAGGATGGCGCAGGCTTTGCCGCTGTCCCGCACCGATGCGTCGAACTGATCCAAGTCGACACCGACGTGGCGAAGGCTGCGGTCCAGGCGGCCGTCCGAAAGGTATGCGGCGCGCACCCCGCGCGCGTCGCACTCGTAGCGAAGCGCCGCCATCGACGGCGAGCCACTCGAGGCGACGAGCTCCCGCAAGAGCGTTTGCCGTTGGGCCGGAATGGTTCGCCAAAGGTCGGCCATCAGCGTTGCTGCCTTCGAACTGACGTGCTGTGCCGCTTTCGCTGGGCCAAAGGCCGCGTAGGTCGCTTCGATGAGCTCGTCGGCGCGCTCTTCATACGCGCAAAGGAGCAGCGTCTGTGCGTCGCACTGGGCGGCGCAGGCCGTCACTTCAAAGGCGAGGGCGGCGCTGTCTTCGCGTGGGCCGATCAGCAGGCTCGGGGGCGTCGTCGCCACGAGGCGAACTCCCGGGTCGCTCGTTCGAAAGAGCGGGAGGTCGGCGGGTGCGTGGGCCGCAGCGTGGCCGAGCGGCCCGTATGTCAGTGGCGTGATGCGCTCGGTGCCTACGACGCCGAGGGCTTCGTAGGTTGTGGCGAACAGTGAAGGCGCCTCACTCCAGAGCAGGCCGAGGGCCCGAAGGAAGGTGTTTTCCTCGCCGCGAATCAGCTCTTTGCGCGACGCGAGGCGCGACGAACGGCGCCACTCGTCCACGTCCGGCGGCGGCGGCGCGCCGGCGAGCATGGCCTGCACTTCGTCCGCGACGCGCAGGGGCGCAACGAGGTTCGCGCGTTCAGCGTGAAAAGCGAGACGTTCGTAGAGGCCGGATACCCATGGTGCGCGTCGCAGTGCGGCAAGCAGAATCGCCACGGCTTCACCGGCGCGGCCCTTGGTTTCTCCAACCGCGTCCGCCAAGCGAACGGACGCGTGCACGTCGCCGCTGCGGTGGGATTCGCGAAGCGCTTCCTCGCCGGGAATCGACTCGCCCCGAGCGTAGCGCTCCGCCAGCGGCGACGTCTTCCGGCGGTTGTCTGCCTTGGTGGCTGCGGAAGACGCGTCGCCGCCTTCGGTGCGTCCGTAGTTTCGCCTGGACGTCGCCCGGGTGTTCGCGGTGGCATCGTTGGCGGCGACGACGTCGGCTTCGGCGGGCGCGCCAGCTTCGGCGTCCACCGGTGTTTCCGGCGCAGTGTCGACCAGGTCGGCAAAGGATGCTTCACTCGTTTCGGCGGCCGGGGCGTCGTCCGGTTCGGTGGGACGAACACTCTCCGGTACGTCCGCGAAGGGATCGTCGAGCACATCCGGAGGTGGGTCGCTCGCCGTCAGCCGTGGAGCGTCGCTTGGCGCCTCGGCGACGGCACTCGTCGCCGTCACAGCGGGCGTTGCGAGCGCTTCGGCGGGCGGTGCTTCTTCTTCCGCCGAGCGTTCGTCGTGAACCGCTGACTCCGGTTCGGCGTCCGTATCGGTCGCGCTTTCGGCGTTTCGATCTCGCACCTGCATGGCGAGTTCGTGGGCTTCGTCGAACCCGAGGGCTTCCGCTGCGTAGTCGTGTGCCAACGAGGGGTGCGTATCCTGAACGGCGCGGGCGAGTTCGGCGAACGCATCCGCGCCGAGTCGTCGAGGAACGTCAGGCTCATCGGAAAGGAGCGCGCGCAGCTCTTGGGCCGTCAGTTCCGCCGCGGCCTGGTCCGTTCGGTCTGCGAGATGCACGAGCGCGAGTGTGCCCAGGGTCGCCGCTTGGTCGTCGGAGTTCCAGGTCTCCGCGATACGGTGCCGCAATCCGGCGATGATGCGCTGCAGTGCTGCCTCCCGTTCGCTTTCGGGGAGCGCGCGGGCGAGTCGGCGCAGGTGATCGACCAGCTCCGCCTTTTGGCTTGCCTCCCAGTAGTCGGCGAGTGTGTCGAACGCGGCGTTTGGATCGCCGCAGTCCTCTTCGTAGAGAGCCACAAGGCGCATCGTTTGACGCATGCGCGTTTCGCCGCTGCTGCGTTCGCTGAGCGCGCTTAGCGCGCTCGCAAAGACTTCGAGCTTTCGCCTTCGTCGTGCGATCCGCTCGATCGACGCGAGAATAACGCCGTCGCCGGGCGATTCCTGAAATGCCTCCGTGTACGCTTCAAGGGCGCGGTCTTCGTCGCCAAAGCGCTCGAGCCAGCGGGCCTTTCGGTAGGTCGTTCCCCGCCGCCCGTGCGGACCCATCGCGACGGCGCGGAGGTGGTCGTAGAGGGCGACGGCCTGTTCGCCCGCCCGCGAGTCGAGCGAGAGGCGCTCAAAGGTCAACAGCAGGTCCGCGCCGCGGACGCCGGCGCGGAGCGCGCGGTCCGCCAGGGCGAGGGCGCTCTCGCGGGACTGCTGCGTTTCCGCAATCGTCACCGCGGCTACGGCGAGCTTCGCCGCTTCCGCGCCTCGTTGCTCCTCCGCCGCGTTCATCAGGAGTTCGACGGCGCCTTGGGCGTCGCCGAGTGCCGAAAGAACGTTTGCGCTAAGCGCGGCGCTTTCCGCGGAGGTCGCGAGGTCCGCGAGGACGGCCTTTCCGCGTGCCGGTTCGCTGAGGTGTCGGTACGCGAGCGTGGCCATGGCGACGCTCGCGTGCTCGCGTTCGCGGGGGTTGCTGGCGTTTTGGCGCTGCAGCGCGAAGACCGCATAAAGGCGCTCAAACTCGCCGCTGCTCGCGTAAATTCTCGAAAGTCGATCCATCGCGTCACGGTCGGTGGGATCCTCCGCGATGATGCGAACAAGCGTACGCGCCACCTTCGCCGGCGACGCCTTTCGCAGCATCGCCAGCGCATGAAGGTGGGGCGTGACGACGTCGTCCCAGATCACTTGTCGCTCCAGCAGCAGCGCCTCCGACTCCTCGGACGACTGATGCTGCCGCGAGAGCATGAGCGCCGACTTCAAAAAGCGCGGGTCCCCCGTCTGATCGGTCGCGCGAACGAGCAGGCGCATCGCAACGTCGATGTTGCTGCTCGCAAAGGCACTCGCGACTGCGACGAGCCGCGCCCCGTCCGGCTTCGGGTCGCTGGCGAGCCACAGGTCGAGGGCGCGTTCGGCCGCTTCAGCGTCACCGCGCTCGGCGGCCGACTCGAATCGCTCGTCCGGTGGCCGCGAGCGCTCGGACGCCGACGCGGGTGGGCGCAAGCTGTTGAGGCGTTCGGGCGCCTCCGTCGTCGCAAGTTCAATGGCGCGTGTAAGCAACTCCGCATGGGTGGGTAAAACGCGCAGCGCAGCATCGGCGCGTTTCCATTGCTCCGCCGTCGACCCGAGTTCCAGTTTGGCGCGCTGCAGATGGGCCGTTGCGCAGCGTTCGTCGACGGCGAGCGCCCGGTCGAAGAGTTCCAGCTGCTCCGCCGCGTCCGACGTTGCCAAGCCCTCCTGCACGAGTAGCGGGGCGTGGGTTCGAATCGTGGGAAGGCGCAGGCGAGCTCGCCGGGCGGCGTGACGGTCATCCGGCGAACCGGCGATCATGCTTGCCAAAGTGAAGCGCGCCACGGCGATGCGGTCGCCGGGAGCGATGTCGAGCCAGTCGCGCGTCTGATCGAGCACCCGTTGCCACTTGCCCAGGCATGAGCCAAGGCCTGTGAGTTCTTCGAGCAGTCGCAGCCGGTCGGAGGTTCCGGTGGCGCGTTCAAGTTGAGCGCCGAGGGCGCCAAAGCGGGCTTCAGGATCGCCTCCGAGAGCATGAAGGCGGCGCAGTGCTTGCGCCGCTGAACGGTCGTCGGGGGCTTCCGCGAGGCACTCTTCGTAGAGGGCCGTGGCCCGGGCGCGGTGCTCTGGGTGATCGCGCAGCATCGCCGCCAGTCGGCGCGCGGCGTTCGCTCGCTGCGCATCGCCGGCGGCTTCGAGGTCTTCCTCGGCAAGCTCCAGGAGACTGCGACGAACGGCGGCTTTTTGGCCCAAGCGCACCGCTTCCCGACTGGCGCTGGGGTTGTTGGTACGGGCGTGCACCATGCGGTAGGCCCAGGCCGCGCGGTGGACGGATCCGAGACGGGTCTCCGCAAGCTCGGCCAGTCGCTCCAGGAGCGGTACGGCCGCTTCGTCCGGTGCGCGCACGGCGGCCCGTTCAAGGGCGTCGGCGAGCACGTTCGCATCGCGGCTGCGATCGGACGCCTCCACGATGTCCGAGAGCACATCCGGCGAGGACGGATCGAGCTCGAGGGCGCGGGTGAGCAATTCGTGGCTCCACGCGCGCCCGCTCGGCAGTCGCTGAAAGGCCTGAGCGGCGCGGCGGTACCAGCGGCTCGCGTCCGTGCCCGAGCTGAGAGCGGCAAAGCGTTCGAGAAGCACGGCGCAGAGCGCGTCTTCGCCTGCGGCTTCGCTGTCGTGGGCGAGCGGTTCGTAGAGAACGCCAAGCGAGCTGTCGCGGCAAAAGGCTTCGAGCAAGAGCGGGAACGAGAGGTCGGC
>JBCCRV010000631.1:0-4560 GCA_039201085.1 Myxococcota bacterium
AGGAACGACGCGCGCGCGCCCTCGCCCTCTACAGCGAAGCGCAGCAGCACTATCGGGCGGGGGAGATCGCCGAGTCCGTCACGCTCTTGGAAGAGGCCTACACGCTCAACCCAAACCCCGTTTTGCTCTTCAACATGGCCCGGGCCCAAGAGGCGCTTGGCGCCGAGGCAGAGGCGATCGATTCGTATGAGCGCTACCTCGAAGCGGAACCGGACGCGCCCGACCGCGGTGCCGTCGTTTCGCGCATCGAGGCGCTCGAAGCATCGCTTCAGGAGCGCGCGCGCCTTGAGGCGGAGCGCGAAGCCGCCGAGCGCCAGCGCGAAGAAGCGCAAAGGCAGCGTGAGGCGGCAGAGCGCGAACGGAGGGCGGCGGAAGCCCGTGCGCGGGAAAGCCGTGGCCGCCGCGCACTCCCTTGGATCGTTGGCGCAACGGGCGCCGCCGGCGCCGTTGCAGGACTCGTGTTTGGCGGCGTGGCCGAGTCCCGTCGCGACGACGCAGTCGCCGAGCCGGAGCATGCGCAGGCGATCGAGTTGGATCGGGACGCACGGCGCTGGGCACGTGTGTCGACGGGATTTCTGATCGGGGGCGGCGTGCTGGCCGCAGCGGGCTTCACTTGGGGCATCGTGTCCGTGGCCCGTAGGAGCCGGAACGAGGAAGCCCTTCAGGTGACCGTCGGTCCGATGGGTGTGTCGGCACGCCTGCGCTTTCCGTAGCACTCCTGCGTCGAAGCATTAGAGCTCATCGCAAAAATCGCCGCCCCATCGAGCGCCCGAACAAGGTCCGCTAAACGTCCGCGCCGGTCCACGAAGAAGCGATCTTCTTCAACGGTCTGCTTGTTCGTTGGATAGGCACGGCGAAGCCGTGCGCGGGGGTGAAGTCATCTCGAACGGAGTTCGAGTGACGGAGGGGCCCTGGTGAACGGCCCCTTACGAGAAACGCTAGGCCGGTCTGTAGACCGCTTAGCGCGGGTTCGCTTCGACGGCGCCCAGGTTGTTGGTGCGGCGCCTGCCGTAGAGGTCGAAGGGTACGGCAGGCGTGTAGCCCTCGACGGAGAGCGGTGACTCGGGGGCGACGCGCAAGCGGCTTCCCTCTCGGTTCATCAAGGGATCGGTTAACACGTTGCCTTCCCATGCGGGGGGATCGCCTTCACCTTCGCCGAAGAACGCGTTCGAGCGAAGCGTACCGTCACGAACGCGGGCCCATTCGCAGCCTTCGCACGCGCGAAAAAAAGCGTTGCCTTCGATTGTGAGCTCACCGTCCACGGTGACGGCGATGGCGCTCGTATTCGCCACGGCGACCGTGTCGGCGTCGGAATAGCCGTATACGGTGTTGTGGCGAACGATAACCTCGCGCGCGCGGATATCGCCCGTGATTCGGATCGATTCGCCGTTGGCGACGTTGTCTTCGCTGATCGGACCGAGCCCGACATTCATCAGGAGGTTGTTTTGCACCTCGATGTTCAGTCCGTCCCAGCACGGTCCTTCGCGATTGCGCGTCGCGATGTTGATGCCTGCGCCGCGCTGATCGACGATCACGTTGTCGTGCACCGAGAGGGTGCCACGCACGTTGCCGCAGGGGCCATCAAAGGTCTCGTCGTAGAAATGAATGCCGTAGAACACGTCGTTGCGATCCAGGTAGTTCCAGCCGAACTCCCACGCTTCGGGCTCCGCCGAGCCGCGCACAGACATGTAGACGGTGTGCTGAAAGCGCGACGAGTTCGGACAGCCCAGCCCCTCGATGTGGTTGCCGAAGGCTCGGACCCGTTCGCCGCCGTTTCCACCGGACACGATCGCGCCGGACCAACCGGTGAAGCATGTTCCGTCGTTTTGAATCATGCGGTTGGCGATCACCCGTCCCCAGCGCGTGGTGGTGATATGGAAGTCGCTCCGAGCGGGGTTTCCGGGGTTGTCCGATGTGCCTGCGGCTACGGACGGGTCGAGATGGCCCACGGCGATTTCGTACTTGCTGATGACGATACCGGACGTTCGAAAGGGGTTCACGCCGCGATCACGGGCGCGAACGGTGGGGCGGGTGCCCGGGTACGCAACGATGGCGATCGGCGCGTCCTCCGTGCCTTCGAGGGCTCGAAGAAACATGCCGGCTTCGACGCCGCCACCCGAGCTCGGCCGTTCCTCAACGCCCCGGCTGTAAACGACGTCGCCGGCATCGAGGTTTTGATTGCCGAGGGCGCGCGGGCGCCGACCGGACTGAATATCGCCGTTGATGTTTGCGCAGGGCGAGTCCCAGCGGCACTCGTTGGAAGGTCGGTCTTCGCCGTCCGGGTGCACGAAGAGCAAACGTCCTCGACGCACCGCGAATGGGAGGCCGTTTGACGGTTCGCCGTCAACCACGGCGCGAAGCTCACCGGCGCCCATCGGGGCGTCGGGAATCGATACGGCAACCTCCTGTAAGCCGTGCGATTCGAAGAGGTCAGCGGGTCCGCCGGGGAGGGCGCCGTCGGCGTTCTTCCAGTAGTACGTGTGAGCCACGGGCTGGCATCGATCGCTGCTGTCGCAGAACTCGAAGGTCGAGTCGCCCTGCGTTTCGCCGAGCCCGTACCCCCACACGGTGACGATCGTTCCGCTCCCTAGGCCGTCCCCCAGGCCCGTTGCGGGGCCGCTGGTGAGGTCGCTGAATGCGAGTCGAGCCACCGGACAGTCGTCCGTGCAGGGCGGGCCGCCGTCCGTCCCGCCGTCGCCGTCCGCCGCGCCGCCGTCCATCGTGCCGCCTTCGTTCGGCCCGATCTCTGCGCCGTCGGGTTTGTTCGCAGCGTCGACGCTCGACGCGCCGTCGCGCGCGGCATCGGGCAAGGAAGCGTCGAGCGCCGGGACGAAAGCATCGTTCACCGGTGCCCCGTCCGGTGCGGCAGCATCATCGCCGCACGCCATGAGCAGAAAGGGAACGGCAAACACATGCATGGGGAAGCGCATCGTTCAACGGTATTGGATGGCGGCGGTGCGGGCTGGTCTCTGGTCCTTAAACCGACTGAAACGCCCGGAAGGAGCCGCACCGTGGCGGACCGCGCGGCATAGGGTTCGGTCTAGTCGTCGCTCTTGTCGCGCGGCGATGCGGGTTTGATTTCCAACCGCTTCCCCGGTGACGACGGTGAAACCCGAGGTGACGCACGCGACCTTGGGGCCGATCAGTGCGCACCCTAGCGGACCTTCGATTTCACGCCTTCGCTCGAGCGCACCGGGCCCTGCGAACACCTGCAGCGTGCAAATCGTCCCGTGCGTCTTCCGTGCATTGCAACCGTGCTAACCTGCCGTGCATGGCTCGCTCGGCTCTCTGCGCCTTGGTGGCGGCTCTGACGGGATGCTCGCTTGGCCCCTTTGATGCGGAAGGCAAGGCGTGTCCGTGTGCGAACGACGAAGAATGGCGTTGCTTGAGCGGGCAGTGCGTGGCGGTGGAGCCGTGCACGCCGATCGTGGAAATCGCAGAGTTTCGGCCGTCGTGGAGCACCGACCAGGCCGTGCGGTGGGAGTGGGCCGTGCGACCGCTGGATGTGGGCCAAGTGCCGGAAGACGAAGAAGAAGACGACGACTCCATCGTAACGATCGCCGGAGTTAGGGTCGAACTCGCCCAGGCCCAGGCGGACGTGGCGAGCTATGAGATCGATATTGCCGGCGACGATGGAACGTTTCTGACGATGGACAGCGAAAGCCATCCCGAACTGCGGCAGTTCGTGCTGGAGCAAACGGGAACGGGCCGCGACGTGAGCGATTCTGCGCTGCTCCTCGGCCTTGAACCGAACGTGACGTACACGGCGACGTTTCGGGCCAACGACCGGTTCGGCTGTGCGGACGTATCCGCACCCATCATCGCCAGCACGCTGCGCCTTCAGCCGCCGAACGTGGTCGACCTCTTCATTGGCGACGACGACTATACGGACAGCGCTCTCGAGTTAGGAAGGCAGCCGGGTACCACGTTGGAGCGGGAGAACGGAAACACCTTCGTCGTGCACGAACCGATCAACAACACGGATGCAGGCTGCGATGCAGCGGCGAGCATTTGCACGGCCAACGTCGCGATCGGTCGGCTTAACCGCGCGCTCGCTATCAACGAGGGCGACTTCCGCAACCGTGCATATGTGGAGTTCAGTTTGCACTATACGGGCGTTACCCCCTCGGACTTCAGCCGGGTCCAGCTCACCCTTGAGTCCAGTACCGCCAGCAACACCTACGCTTCCGCGCGGCTTACCGTGCCACCCACGCCAGAGCCCGTGACCATACAGGTTCCCCTTCGCGAGTTGTTCAACGATGGCAGTGCGCTTTCGCATTTGGACTTGGAAACGCGAATGGTCACGCGCTTCACGTTTGGCGGACAGTTCGATGAAACTCCCGCCTTCGGCGACACGGGGCGTGTAATCGTGGACGACGTACGCATCTACTACTGACCGCGCTCGGTCACGGTCCCCGAACAAGCGACCTTGTTCCTCGGTGACTAGGGCGTGTCGTCAAACTAGCGCCTGCGCCGTAACACCAATACCACCCCGCGAGTTTGAAGAAACCCCCAAGACCGGGGAGGAACCGGCTAGCAAACGCCCCGCGTGGAACCCGG
>JBCCRV010000632.1:0-4559 GCA_039201085.1 Myxococcota bacterium
CGTCGCCGAGGTGAGGCGCAAAGGGATGGACGAGCTTCGCGAGCACCTCCACGCCGGCGCGCGGCGCGCCGGCCTTTTCAAGTGCCTTGCTGAGCACCATCAGTGCGCTGATCGCCGTGTTGAAGCGAAGGACGTCGATGTCTTCGCCGACCTTCTTGGTCGTCTTGTGTACGAGCCGCTCGAGCTCACCGCCGCACGCGGCATCCGTCGCTACGCGACTCAGTTTGAAGCAGCGGTCCAAGAAGCGACGCACGCCGCCGATGCTGTCCGTATTCCAGGGCTTGGTCGCTTCCAGCGGCCCCATGAACATCTCGTAGCAGCGCAGCGAATCGGCGCCAAAACGCTGGATGACATCGTCCGGGTTGATCACGTTGCCGCGGGACTTGCTCATCTTGTGCGCGCGGTGGTGCACGGCGATGGTCGGATCGACCTTCAAGACAAACGAACCGTCCTTGGCCTTCTCCACCTCGTCGGCGGAAACGCTGACAGCCTTGAGAACGTGCCCTTCCGGGTCGACAAAACCGTCGTCCGCCTTCTTCACCAAACGGGCGTCGATGAGCGTGCCGTTCCACTCATAGTCCGTGTACTCGATTTCACCGAGGATCATGCCTTGGTGAATGAGCTTCGCGAAGGGCTCGGGCGTCGGTACATGCCCCGCGTCGTAGAGCACCATGTGCCAAAAGCGGGAGTAGAGCAGATGCAACACCGCATGCTCCGCGCCGCCGACGTAGAGGTCGACGGGAAGCCAGGTCTTCAGCGCCTCCGGCGAGAAGGCCATCTCCTGGTTGTGCGGGTCGCAGTAGCGCAGGTAGTACCAACAGGAACCGGCCCACTGGGGCATTGTGTTGGTCTCGCGCGCGAACCACTCGCCGTCCTTCTGAAAGAAGCGCCAGTCCTTCGCCCGGGCCAGCACGCCCGCCGGATCGTCGCCCGGGTGGTAGTCGTCGAGCTCCGGAAGGCGAACAGGCAGCTCGCTCTCCTCGACGGCCCGCGGGTCGTCGTACTGAATCTCAAAGTCCGCGCCCTCACGCGGGTCGCCGTCCGTCTTGACGGGGAAGTAGATGGGAAAGGGCTCGCCCCAGTAGCGCTGACGCGAAAAGATCCAATCGCGAAGCTTGTACTGGGTCTTGGCGTTGCCCTGGCCCGCCGCTTCCAGGTCCGCAATGATCGCGGCCTTCGCTTCGTCTGTCGGCAAGCCATCGTACTTGCCGCTGTTGATGGCAAAGCCCTTCTCGGTGATCGCGGCCTTGAGCTCACCCGGATCGACGCCGCGCTCCGTCGTCACCACGGGCACGATGGGCAGGCCCTGCGCCTTTGCGAAGTCGAAGTCGCGCGCATCCCCGGCGGGCACGGCCATGATGGCGCCCGTGCCGTAACCCATGAGTACGTAGTCGGCGATCCACACGGGCACGGGCTCACCGTTCACCGGGTTGGTCGCAAAGCCGCCCGTGAAGACGCCGGTCTTCTCCTTGGACTGCTGACGCTCCAGGTCCGAACGGTTGGCCGCCGCGGCGACGTACGCGTCCACGGCTTCGCGTTGAGTGTCCGTCGTGAGCAAGGCCACGAGCGGATGCTCCGGCGCCAGCACCATGAAGGTGGCGCCAAAGAGCGTATCGGGCCGCGTCGTGTAGACCTCGATGAACTCGCTCGAATCCGGAACGGCGCCGTTTACCTCAACGGCAAAGCGCACGTTCGCGCCCGTCGACTTGCCGATCCACTCGCGCTGCATCGTCTCCGTCGACGTGGGCCACTGCACATCCTCGAGGCCCTTGAGCAAACGGTCAGCGTACTCGGTGATCTTGAGGGTCCACTGACGCACGGGCATGCGAACGACGGGATGGCCGCCGCGCTCGCTCTTGCCGTCGATGACCTCTTCGTTCGCCAGCACCGTGCCGAGCTCCGGGCACCAGTTGACCTTGATCGCATCCTGGTAGGCGAGACCGCGCTTGAAGAGCTGCAGGAAAATCCACTGGGTCCACTTCACGTAGGCGGGGTCCGTCGTATTGACCTCGCGCGACCAGTCGTAGCTAAAGCCCAGCGCCTTGAGCTGGCGCTTAAACGTCGCGACGTTCTTCGCCGTCGTGTCCCGCGGGTGCGTGCCCGTCGCAATCGCATGCTGCTCCGCCGGAAGTCCAAACGCGTCCCAGCCCATCGGATGAAGCACGCTCACGCCCGCCGCCCGCTTCTTGCGCGCTAGGATATCCGTCGCCGTGTAGCCCTCCGGATGGCCCACATGCAGACCGTTGCCCGAAGGGTAGGGAAACATATCGAGCACATAGAAGCGGTCGTCGCCCGGCTCGTCGGGCGTTTTGAACGTCTCGTGCTCGTCCCAATAGGCCTGCCACTTGGGTTCGATGGACGCGGGGTCGTAGCCCGCGCCCTCGCGCGTTTCATCTTCCTTGGTCACGTCGCGCTCTTACCACACGAGCCTCCCAGCTGCCCGCGGCCTGTGGACGTTCTTCGCCGCAGAGGCTACGAAAGATCCGTGGCGCGTCCCCTCCTACTGCTCCTCGTCCTCAACCTTCTCGGAGGCTGCAGCGACTCGAGCCCGGGGGCCACGGTCGACGCCGGTGTGGACGGGTCGGTGGATGCGTTGGTGGACGCGCCGTCGATGGACTCCGCTCCCGTCGACCTGGCCGCCGACGACGGGGCCTTGGACGCCGCCGTCGACAGCTCCGAAGATGCCGCCGCTGACGCAAGCGCAGATGAAGCCATCGACACGGGCCCGCGCCTCGGGCCGCCTTACCCGATTGTGCTCGCCCACGGCTTCTTCGGCTTTGAGGACTTCGCCGGCGCCGGCTTCGTCGACTACTTCTGGCGCGTTCGTGAGCGCCTCGAAGACGAAGGCGAGCTGCTCGTGACGACGCCTGCGGTCGATCCCTTCAACAACTCCACGGTTCGCGGTGAGGAACTGCTCGCCCACGTGGAACGCGTGCTCGCCGACTCGGGCCACGAAAAGGTCGTCATCATCGGCCATTCGCAGGGCGGCCTCGACGCACGCTACGTCGCGCACAACCGGCCGGACCTCCTTGCCGCCGTCGTCACCGTAGCCACGCCGCACCGCGGCACGCCCCTCCTCGACTTCGTCATCGACGCCGCCGGTGACTCGGCCCTCAGCGACCTCATCGACGACCTCGTGCGCCTCTTCGGCGCTGCCCTCTACGACGCCGCCGGCGAAGAGACGTCGCTCTTCATGGCCATGCGCCAGCTCAGTGAGTCCGGCGCCGCCGAGTTCAGCGATCGCTACCCGGACGATCCCGCCGTCGACTATTTCTCCATCGGCGGCCGCTCCGGCAGCACCCTCGCCCTGCGCTCCTGCGGCGCAGACATCGACGAGCCGGACTTCATCTCAGACTGGGATCTCACCGTCGACCCCATCGACCCGCTCCTCGCGGTGAGCGAAGCCCTCTACGACGGGAACATCTTTGACCCGGAACCGAACGATGGCCTCGTGCGCGTCTCGAGCAGCCGCTGGGGCACGTTCCTCGGCTGCATTCCCGCCGACCATCTCGATCAAATCGGCCACCTGCTCGGCGACGAGCCGGGCCTGCTCAACTTCTGGGATCACCGCGACTTCTACGCGGATCTGGTGAGCTGGCTGCGCGAACGCGGCTACTGAGCGTCGCCATCTCGTGGGCCCAAGCGCGCACCGAAAGCCCACTGAGCTCGCGTCGCTCCACTTGGCCGATCGTTCTCCGCGGCGCCAAAGCGTGTATAAAAACCGCCCGCCTCGTCGCGACCAAACGGCGAAGTGAGATGGGCGTTTCCGACCGCAAAGCGACCGTGCAGAGTTCTACGATGTGCTCTAGACTGCGCGCTCGCGCGGGGCGTCCCTTCGGGGGCTGAGAAGCACCCGTTGAACCTGATCCGGATCATGCCGGCGTAGGAAACGCACACCGCCCCTCAGGGGCATCGAGGACACATGAGCGAAAACTCCATCCCGCTTCCCCTACGGGGCGCGACGAACCCCTCGTCGAACGCCTCGGGCACGAACCCCGGATCGTTTGCCCTCGAGGCGGACGTCGGCGGCGCCCTCACCTTCGCCTCGCCGGACACGCCCGGCATGCCGGCGCCCAGCGAAAAAACCGCCTGGGACTTTCTTCCCGAAGGCTGGCGCCGGGAAGGCGAGTTCGCCGTGGCGCCCGAGGGCTTCGAGCCGATCACCCAGCTCGAACACGCGCGCCTTGGCCTGATCACAACGGAGATGCGCCGCGTCGCCGAGCGCGAGCCCCATCTGACGCCCGAGCAGATTCGCGACGAGATCGCCGCCGGCCGCATGATCCTTCCAGCCAACAAGGTGCACCTCGGCTACGCCCTCGATCCGATGGTCATCGGCCGCGCGTCGCTGACGAAGATCAACGCCAATATGGGCGCTTCGCCCGTCTCCTCCGGCACGGACGAAGAAGTTGAAAAGCTCCAGTGGGCCGAAAAGTGGGGCGCCGACACGGTCATGGACCTCTCGACGGGTGGCGACCTCGACGCGACCCGCGACGCGATCCTCAAAGCGTCCCGCGTGCCCATCGGGACCGTACCCATCTACTCGATGATCATCGGCAAGA
>JBCCRV010000633.1:0-4546 GCA_039201085.1 Myxococcota bacterium
ATTCATCTGAAAAGCTCCCGGTTCGGTTTGTGTTGCAACTCACCAACGCCGGGCTTTTCAGTGTTAATCCATCGTCATTCGAAAAAGGGCGCTGGATTGAGGACTAGAGACCTGACCCGCATTGCAGCCCGGCGATTTTCGCCGACAGTGCGACGGCTGGAGCGTCTGAATCCGCAGCGCCCCTATAAGCATAGGGGTCCAGGTTTGGATGGCTTCAAGCGCCGTGCTGTCGTCGCAAAGCGACGACGCGGCAATGCTGGTCAGGTCTCTAGACTACACGAGCAGGGCCTTGAGGTCGGCGAGTTCCAGCTTTGCCGCCGTGTCGCCGCCGGCGAGGAGCGCGTCGGCCAGGTCGCGCTTCTCCTGGTGCAGCTCAAGCACCTTTTCCTCGATCGTGCCCTGCGCGACGAATCGAACCACCGTGACGGGCTTGTCCTGGCCGATGCGGTGCGCACGGTCGCTGGCCTGATCTTCCGCTGCCGGATTCCACCACGGATCGAGGTGAATCACCGTGTCTGCCGCCGTGAGGTTCAGTCCCGTACCGCCGGCCTTGAGCGAGATTAGGAAGAAGGGATCGCTGCCCTCTTGCCAGGCTTCGACGAGGGCGCCGCGCTTTTTCGCGGGCGTTTTCCCATCGAGGTAAAGCGAGGTGTGGCCGCGGAAGTCGAGGGCTTCGCGCACGATCGATAGGTGCGACGTGAACTGGCTGAACACGAGGGCGCGGCGGCCTTCGCGTGCGAGCTCGGACGCGAGCTCCAGGAACGCGTCAAGCTTTGCCGACGAGCCACTCCACGAGGGCACGACCATGCGCGGATGGCACGCGAGCCGGCGTAGACGGGTAAGCGCGGCGAGCACGGCGAAGCGCTCCGAACCCTTCTTCTTGCCCTTGGCCTTCTCTTCACCTTCCGGCTCCGCGGCTGCGCCGAGGCCCTGAATCGCTTCGTCGCGCGAAGCGTCGTAGAGGCGGCGCTCCCGCTCGCTAAGCTCGACGGGATGCAGCACCTCCGTGCGCGGCGGAAGCTCCGACGCCACCTGGGCTTTCGTCCGCCGAAGCAAAAAGGGCTGAAGCCGCTGCACGAGCTTGCGCTGCGCGGCGGCATCGCCGTCGCGCTCGATCGGAAGCGCGTAGTGCCGGCGAAAGTGCTCCCAGGGCCCGAGCAGGCCTGGGCTCACCGTGCGGAAGAGGCTCCACACTTCGCCCAGGTGGTTTTCGAGCGGTGTGCCCGTGAGCGCAAGGCGCCACGAAGCGTCGAGATTGCGGGCTGCTTTCGCGCGCCGGGTGCGGGCGTTCTTGATCGCCTGCGCTTCGTCGAAGACCACCGTGCCCATCGGGATCGCCGCGAGCCCGTCGCCGTCGCGCGCGAGCACGTCGTAGCTGGTGATCAACAACGTCCCTGGACCAAGGTTCGCAAGCAGACGCTCGCGACGCGCACCGCGGTACATGCGCACATCGAGCTCGGGCGCAAAAACGCTCGCTTCGCGCTGCCAGCCGGGGCACACGCTGGTGGGCGCAACGACCAGGCTTGGCCCCTCGTTCTTTCGGGCGAGGAGCACGGCGAGCGCCTGCACCGTCTTACCAAGGCCCATTTCATCCGCCAGGCATGCGCCAGCGCCCCACGACGCCAAGCGGCACAGCCAACTGAAGCCTTCCTGCTGGTAGTCGCGAAGATCTGCCTGCAAACCGTCCGGAACGGCGGGATCAAGGCTCTCGGCCGCTTCAACCCGGCCGAGAATCTCGCGCCACGCGTCGTCGGCTTCCACTACACCGAGCTCGTCGACAGCGCGCAGCGAAGCGAGCCCCGCCTGCACTTCTTGACCGTCGATGACGAGCGCGTCGGATGCATCTTCCAAGCGGTTTCGCAGCGAATCCTCGATGCGTGCAAAACGCGTCTTTGACACGCGCACGTACTTCTCATCGCGACGCACGGCCTGCAGAAGCGCGGCGAGCGGCACCTGCTGGCCGTCCACCTCGGCGCCGCCGTCGACGCCGAACCACTCGCCCGCACGACGCACGCGAACGCGCAGATCGGACGCCTGGCCCACGGTCCATGCGCCGCGGTCTTCGGGCCATTCGATGCGCACATCGTCTCGCTGCTGGAGTGCAGTCAGCACGTCGAGGGCCGCGTCGAGTCCGGCGATGCGCTGGGCGGAGATGGGCGCCAGGCCCAGCACGTCGAGCATCGAGCGCATGTGCGTTCGCTCGCGCGATAGGTCCCGTCGGGCGTGCACGCGCGCGCCATCGCGGTTCGAAAAAGCCAGGGCCGGTCCCTCGCCCGGCGGCCAGGCGGGCCCGCCTGTCAGCGGCTGGGCAAAGAGCTCGAAGGCCATGCCGTCTTCTTCGGGACGAAGCCGAACAACCAGCGTTCCGTCTGCCGCAACCTCTTCGCCGCGAAGGTCCGTCGGGATCACCAGCGCCGCGTCGGGCTGCAGCCGGGGCAGCAGCGAGAGCAGCCTGTCGACGGCCGCTGCCGGCACTTCCTTTGGATGGGCTTCAAAGGTCAGCAAGGCCGCCTTGAGCACGTCCGTCACCGCCGCGACGAAGACGCGTGCGGGCTCCTCGTACGCGATGAGCCGCGCTTCGCCCTTGTATGTCGGCACCTCAAAGTCGCCCACGCGTACGTGCACCCGATAACCGCCTTCGCTGGGCATCAATCCCACCGTCGGCGCCGAGCGTTCAATGGTGACGCGCTCACCCGACTCTTCTAGAAAGACGCGCGGATGACCGGCGAGCGACGCAACCGCTTCCGCCACCAGCACGTCGCGCTCGCGCGCGTTGTTGTCCGCGAGTGTGAGCAAGTCGAGCGGGCCGAGGTCTTCGCGGCGCGCAGCTGGATGTTCGATTAGCTTGCCCGCCGCGCGAACGGCGCCCTTAGACCACTTGCCGCCCTTGCCGCGCTTTTGCACGGCAGCGCTCACGTCGACGTCCGTGAGCCCTTCGCTTCCGGTGCGCGGATCGAGCCGAAAGACGATGCGTTCGTCCGCCGCCTGAATCGCCGCCGCGGCTTCGTCAAGGGCGGCGTTGAGATCCTCCACGAGCCGCATCCAGCTGGGTCGACCGAGGAGCTCACCAAGGGCCGGACGCAACGGGCTCGAACGCTCGTGAATGGCGTCGAGGGTCCACTCAAGCACCACGCGGAGCTCCGCCGGATGGGCTTGGTCCAAAATCAGCGCGCCGCGTTCGTAACCGGCAAAGCTGACGGCGGCCTTGATGTCCCCGTAGCTGCCGTGTTGAAACGCCACCTGCGCGCCGCCCTGTGGATCGAGCACGAGCTCGCTCGTGGGCCGGACTGGGCGCACATGTTCTTCGCCCACGGCGCGAAGCGCTTCCTTCAAGCGATGGGAAAGGAGGCGAAGGCCATCGGTGTCGGGACGTGACTCCCAGGTGCGCGCGCGTCGGGCCGTGAGACGCATGCGCCGTTCTGCCCAGCGGAGGTAGAGGATCGCCGCCGTGGCCGCCGGTCCCGCGATGGCGCGGTGCTGAATGGCGTTGCCCGCGACGAGATCGCCAATGCTGGCATCCTCGAGGCGTTCCAGGTGCCAGCGGATGTGTTTGTCGGCGAGCGGCGCTGCGCGCGTGGCGTCGTCCGAAAGGGCGCTTTCCAAATTGAAGCGCTTGATCCACGCGCTTACCTCCGCGGGACGACGGGGCGGCTTTTCCGGCGGCACCTCCTTCGCGAGGTAGGCGCCCACATTCCAACGCCAGACATTCTTGCTCGGCGTGTCCGCCCAGGTGTCCAGTTCTTCGAAAACACGGGTTTGTGTTCGCCGAGGAATACTCTGCGAAAGGATCAGCTGCGCCTTGGGATCGGCGAGCACATCCCCGAGCGTTTCTGCCGATACATGGTCCGCCAGGTACGCCAGAAACTCCGCGACCTCCGCGTCGGCGAGCTGAGGGACAATTCGCTCCACCTTCCGGCTGCTAAGCCGTTTGCTGCGAATCTTCTTCCGGAGTTCGGTGAGGCCGGCCACGGACCGCGAAACCTAGGGCGATTCGACCGGCAGCGCCAGCATGTTTCAAGGTCGGCATAAAGGGGCACGCCCCCGACGCCGTTCACTCGCCTCTTTCGCCGCCCTCAGCTAGCGTACGGGCGTGCACTTCTGGAAGTACGAAGGCCTGGGCAACGACTTCATCGTGGTCGAAGCGAACGAGCCGGCGCCCTTTCAGTCGCGCGCCGTCGAACTCTGCGACCGCCACACGGGCGTCGGCGCTGACGGCATCCTCGTGCTTGGCGACCTGCTTAGCGAGACACCCCGCATGAGCGTCTGGAACGCGGACGGAACGTCCGCGCAAATGTGCGGCAACGGCCTTCGCTGCGCCGAGCTTCATCGCCGGCGCCAGGGAGGCGAGGGCGCGGGCCGCTGGCAAACGCTCGCGGGCCCCCACCTGGCGCGCCTCGTCGGTGATGCGGTCGAAGTGCAGATGGTCGCGCCGACCTTCGAGCCGGCGTCGATTCCGATCGCCAGCGAAGGCGAACTGATAGACGGCACGGTGGAAGTGGAAGGTGAAGCGCTCGTGGTCACGGCCGTAGGCATGGGCAATCCCCAC
>JBCCRV010000634.1:0-4534 GCA_039201085.1 Myxococcota bacterium
CATACTCAGAGCATTATAAATGAATTCCCCATTTCATTTTTTAAAGGGTAATATCCATTTTGGCTTAGAGGTTGCAGCTGGGGCAAGAGCAATCCCGCTGAACGTCCTACGGCAAGACCACGGGCGAGTGGCTGCGCCGCATGCGTTCGCACGAAGCGCATATTCGCCAGACCTGGGGCGACAAGCTTTTCGACGACTACGACCGCTACCTCAGCACCTGCGTTCGCGCCTTCGACGCCCAGTGGTCGAGCGACGTGCAGATGAAGCTTCGTCGCATCGATTGAAATTTCCTTCGGCGCGGTGAGCTAAGGGCCCGCTCCATGTACAGTCCCCGCGTGAGCCTTGTGCCTTCGAACACCGACGAAGAGGTCGCAGCGCACCTCGGCGCAGGAGTTTTGATCGAATGATCGCGCCCACGCTTCCAATCTCGTCCGCCCTCCTGCTCGGGACGCCCGACGACCTCGAATCCGATCAATACCCTTGCTCGGTGAAACCCGCTTCGGAGCGCTAGTGGGCCGTACGGCGAACACATTGCCGCCCGGAACGGTCCTCGGCGGCAAGTACCAACTGGTGCGATTGATCGGCGAGGGGAGCATGGGCGCCGTCTACGAAGCCGTGCAGGCCGGTATCGGTCGCCGGGTCGCCCTAAAGACAGTGGCGGCGGGCCACGTGAAGAACGCACGTCGGCTGGGGCGCGAGGCCGAGGCAGCGGGTGCGCTGAACCACCCGAACATCGTGCAGGTCTCGGACGTGCACATCGATCCCGAGGGCACGAGCTATCTCGTCATGGAACTGCTCGAAGGCGAATCGCTCGACGCGATCGCGCGGCGTGAACCGCTCTCCGAGGAGCGCTTGCTCTCCATGATGCGCCAGGTCGCTGACGCGCTCGACGCGGCTCACGCGGCCGGCATCATTCACCGCGACCTCAAGCCCGCAAACCTCTTCGTGACCCGCACCTCGGCCCTGGGCGAAGTCGTGAAGGTGCTCGACTTCGGCGTTGCTAAACTCGAAGACCGCCGCACCCAGCTGACGGAGGCGGGCAATATCGTCGGTACACCCCTCTACATGGCGCCGGAGCAAATCCGCGGCGCGTCCCTCGGTCCGCAAGCGGACCTCTGGTCCCTCGGGGTTGTGATGTACGAAGTGCTCGCCGGCGCGACACCGTTTGGCGCGGCCACTTGGCAAGACTTGCTCAAGACGATCCTGCTCGAGGACTACGCGCCCCTCGAACGCGTGCGGGCGGGCTTGCCCGCGCCCCTCTACGCCGCCGTCCGTCAGTGCCTTATTAAGGACCCAAGCGCGCGCGTTCAGTCGGCGCGCGAACTCGATCGCCTCTTTGCGTCTGCGCAAACGCAGCTCGGTCTCGAGTCCGCTCCGGCCAAAGCGGTGCCTTCGGTCGCTCCCTCCAGCACGAGCCGGGCGAAACCGACCGAGGTGTTCGGCGGCCACGAAGACGGGGCGCCGATCACGGCTGAGCTCGGGGCCATGAATCCAGGCGAGCGAACGTCCACGCCCGCATCGCCGCTCGACCTGCGCGCCATGCTCTCGACGGGTGAAAAAGACGAACTCCGTAAGGGCGTCGAGACGGATCAGGCCGCCACCGATCCGACCGTTGATATTCCCTCGCCCCGTCAGCTACCGGCGCCGCCGCTCTGGCTCTATATCGCGTGCGGCGCGGCCTTCGTGGTGATGGTGGCCGTGCTCGTGCTCGTCCTGGTCGCCGACTGAGCGTCGTCCGTTCTTATGCTTGCCTTTGCTGCCTATTCCGCCTTCATCGTGCTGCTCTTTTTGGGCAGCCGTTTTCTACCGGGCATTCACGTCGAAGGGCAGCCGCTGCGCGATGGTGCGCGCTTGCCCTACAAGCTGAGCGGCATGCTGCTGTTCATCGTTGTCAGCGCCCTCGCCGCGGCGGCGGAGCTCTTGGGCTTTCGGCTTGCCCGTGTGCTCGACCATTTCTGGTCGCTCTTTTGGTCCGCCAACGTCTGGGCGCTGTTGATCACCGCGTACCTCATGGCGCGTGGCTGGCGAAGGAATCCGCCGGCGGGCCTTTGGGATCGGCTCAAGTCTATCTGGCTCGGAGCCGAGCTCAACCCACGCCTCGCAAGCGTGGACCTGAAGATGTTCATGTACCACCCGAGCTTGATCGGCTTGCACGTGGTCAACCTCGCCTTCGCGAGTCAGCAGCTGGAACGCTACGGCACGATCACGGCGGAGATGTTTCTCTACCAGTGTTTCACGTCCGCCTATCTCTTCACCCACTACGTGCGCGAAGACTTCATGCTTTCAACGTGGGACATCATCGCCGAACGTTTCGGCTTCATGCTCGTTTGGGGCGACCTGGTGTATGTCACCTTCTACTACAGCATCGTCGGCTGGTGGGTCGTGGACCGGGGATGGACCGGGAGCGGTGACGCGGCGGTGCACGAGCCGCTGTCCACGGCGGCCCTGGTGGCGCTCGTTGTGCTTCACCTACTGAGCCACGTGCTCTTTCGCGGCAGCAACTGGCAAAAGGATCGCTTCAAGCGAAACCCTTCGGCGCCGATTTGGGGCAAGCCGCCGGAGCTTGTGGGCGGGCGATTGCTCGCGAGCGGTTGGTGGGGCATCGGCCGCAAGCTGAACTACACCGGCGAGATCGGCGTGTACATCACCTTCGCGCTCTGCGCGGGGCTTTCGTCGTGGATCCCCTACGTGCTTCCCTTCAGCCTAGTGCTGCTCCTAGCGCAGCGCGCTTGGCGAGACGAGCAGCGTTGCAAGAAGAAATACGGTGAACTCTGGGACGCCTACTGCGCGCGCGCACGCTTTCGCATGGTGCCCTTCCTATACTGACGCGGGCTTGGCGTCCCGCTTCTCGTCAGAAATGAGCGAGCGCTGCGGCCATCGCCGCCGATCTTGCCCCGCCGATTCCTTGAATAGGCTCGGCGTGTCCGGCCTTGCATCGCAACCCCAGTGCCGATCATTTCTTTCAAGAAGCGGCACTAGGCGAAGCTTTGCTTGGTGCCCCGCCGTCTTCGGCGGCACCGCCACCAAAGAGCCGGAAGCGCTCGGTGACGAGCACTGCAAACGTCGCGACGAGGCCAAGGATGAAATAGCCGCCGACAAGCGGAAGAACCGTTCCGTCGTACTGGCGCGCGATCAAACCGCCGATCACCCCGGAGACGGTGGTCGTGGCGAAGCCGTAGGCGGCAGAAGCCGTGCCGGCAATTCGACCGAGCGGCGCCATGGCCATCGCGTTGAAGTTGGCGCCGATCAACCCGAAAAACGCAAAGCAGAGGGCGAAGAGCGGAAAGAACACGCCGAAGGTCGGAACCCAGTTCATCAACGCGAAGAGCACGCCGGAGAAGAAGGTAAAGCCGAGCATCGCGGCGTGACTCATACGCCGCATGCCGAAGCGCTCTACCAAGCGAGCGTTTAAGAAGTTCGCGCCGGAAAGCGTGAGGGCGACGAGCGCAAACCACGCCGCAAAGGTGTCGCCGCGGTCAAAGACCTCGCGAAAGATCTGCTCCGACGCCGAAAGAAACGCGAAGAGCGCGCCAAAGATCAGTCCGCTCGCGATCATATAGCCGCGGGTGATGCGCGTTTCGAAGACCTGCTTGTAGGCCCGCAAGGCGCCGACGAGGCTCAGGGGGCGGCGGCGCTCGACGGGCAGGCTCTCGCCGAGGCGAAAGTACGTCCACAGCAGCACGAGCCCTGCCGCAAAGGACAGGAAGAAGAAGCACGCGCGCCAGTGGCTGAGCGCGATGATGCCCTGGCCGATGGCCGGCGCCACGATCGGCACGACCATGAACACGGTCATGATCAGGCTCATCGTGCGGGCCATGGCCCGTCCTTCGAAGCGGTCCCGCACGATGGCGATGGCGACGACGCGGCACCCGGCGGCGAAGACTCCCTGCGTGAAGCGCATCGCGAGCAGCATGGGGAGGCTTCCGGCGAGGGCGCAGAGCCCTCCAGCAATGACATAGCCAATCAGCGACACAAAGATGACGCGGCGTCGTCCGGCCCAGTCCGACACCGGTCCAAAAACCATCTGCGGGGCGCCGAAGCCGAGCACGTAGGCTACAATGATCAGCTGCTGGTCGTTGCCCGATGCGCCCAGGTCGGACGCGATCCGGCCCATCGCCGGGAGCATGATGTCGATGGCGAGTGCGTTCAGCGCGAGGAGCGACGCCATCATAGCGACCATTTCCGGGCCCTTTGCGCCTTCGGTGTGCGCCGAGCCTTCGGTGTGCGCTGAGCCTTCGGTGTGCGCCGAGCCTTCGGTGTGCGCTGAGCCGTTCGTGTGCTCGGCGCCTTCCGCTTGCTCCACGCCTTTCGTTTGCTCCACGCCCATAGGTGCGGAGTGGATGTGGTGCCGCTTGGTCCTATGCGCCAGCGCCTGGCGCCGGTCCGCCGGCTCAAGGAGGCGGATTCGTCCGGAAAGCCCGGAAGGGGGGCCGGTGATACGCGCCTGTCGATTGACCTTCTTGCGGACTGCCAGTAGTGCCCCTCCATGGCGAACCCCCGCATTCTTCTCCTCGAAGGCATTCACCCCGGCGCG
>JBCCRV010000635.1:0-4523 GCA_039201085.1 Myxococcota bacterium
CTCGGGGAGCGGAACGTCGCTCTCGAGGTAGATGCTGAGGCTGCGAATGTGCAGCCGGTTGCCGAGGCAGGTGGGGCACTCCTGCTCCGCCTGAAAGTCCTGGAGGAACTCCTTCACCCACTTCGACTCGGTGCGCTCAAACCAGCCTTGCAGGTGCGGGATCACGCCGCCCCATTCGGCGCCGTACTTTTCCTCCTGCGCCTCCGACGTGCCGTAAAGCAGGATCTGAAGGAGCTCGGTGGAAAGCGAACCGACGGGCGTCGACGGCTTCACGTCGAAGCGGCGGCAAAAGCGTCGCGTCAGCCGGCCCGAGAACATGCCTGCCGGCCCCGCCTTCTTCCATGGCGCAATACCGCCCTTGCCGATGGCCTTGTCTGGATCGGGAAGAATGAGCTCCGGGTCGTATTCGAGGAGCACGCCAAGGCCGTGGCAGGTAGAGCACGCGCCCATCGGCGAGTTAAAGGAAAAAATACGCGGCTCGAGCTCGTCGAGGGCGTGGTCCGGATGAACGGCGCACGCGTAGCGCTCCGAGTAGGTCGTATCGACGGGACCGTCGTCGCCGAAGACGGTGATGATGACGATGCCTTCGGCGGTGCGGAGCGCCGTCTCCACCGAGTCGGCGAGCCGGCTGCGCGACTTTTCCTTCACCGTCAGCCGGTCGACGACGGCTTCGATGTCGTGCTTCTCGTAGCGCCCGAGGTCGAGCGGATTGTCCGACTCGTTGAGCAGCGCTTCGGCGATCTGCACGATCTTGCCGTTGACTCGGGCGCGCACGAAACCGTCCTTCGCGAGCTCTTCGAGCACCTCTCGGTGGTAGCCCTTCTTTTGGCGCACGACGGGCGCGAGCACCATGAGCTTCGTGCCCTCTTCGAGCTCGGCGAGGCGCTCGACGATCTGCGTCGAGTGGGACGCGCGAATCGGCTCCTCGCAGCGCTCAACAACCGTGCCGTCGCGCTTCGTTTTGGTCGGCGCCCAGCAGACGGGCGAGCCTGTACGCGCGAAGAGCAAGCGCAGGTAGTCGTAGATCTCCGTGGAGGTGGCGACGGTCGAACGCGGGTTATGGCCGCTGCTGCGCTGCTCGATGGCGATCGTGGGCGGCAGGCCTTCGATGCTCTCCACGTCCGGCTTCTTTTGCTGATCGAGGAACTGGCGGGCGTACGCCGAAAGCGACTCCATGTACTTGCGCTGACCTTCGGCAAAGATCGTGTCGAAGGCGAGGGACGATTTGCCGGAGCCCGAGAGGCCCGTGACCACGACGAGGCGATCGCGTGGAATGTCCACGTCCACGCCCTTCAGGTTGTGCTCGCGGGCGCCGCGCACCCGAATTTCGCGAATCGGTTCGAAGCGCTGTTTTCCGAGTTTTTTATAGTTCGCGGCCATGGCCCGCGGAGCATAGGGTGCCCCTGAGACATTGGCGATGGGGACGGGCCATCGACGCCGGGGCCGGCGCGAACTAAAAACCAGCCATGGAATCGGTCGTACGGGTCCCGCGCGAGCCCTTCGTGCGCGGCGGTCTCGAAGTGCACCAGGTCCCCGCCTGGAAAGACAACCTCGTCTGGGTGCTGCGCTGCGTGAAAACGAACGCGTGCGCGGTCGTGGATGGCCCGCTTGCTGAGGGCGCCCTGGAGCTCATCGACGGGGAGGGCTGGAAGCTCACAGCCGTGCTCAACACCCACACGCACCCGGACCACGTCGGCATCAACCGCGACCTGCAGAAGCGGGGCCGCCTCGCGGGCCTCGAGGTCTGCGGGCCCGCCGGCGACGCCACGCGCGTGCCGGGCATCACAAAGCCCGTCGACGAAGGCGACGAAGTGCGAGTGGGCGAAGTCGTCGGCAAGGTGTGGCGCACCGATGGCCACCTCAATGGCCACGTCAGCTTCCTCTTCGACGGCCTGCTCTTCTGCGGCGACACGCTCTTCGGCGCTGGCTGCGGCTACCTCTTCGACGGTCCGCCGGAAGCGATGGCCGCGAGCCTTCGCCGCCTAGCGACCTTGCCCGAGGATACGCTCGTTTGCTGCGCGCATGAATACACCGAAGACAACCTGCGCTTCGCCTGGAGCGTTAATCCCTCGAACGCTGCGCTCAAAGCGCGCATTCAAACGGTCTTCGCCCTTCGGGCCCGCGGCGAGTGCTCCGTGCCGTCCACGGTCGGTGAGGAACGCGCCACCAATCCCTTCATTCGAACGGCCGATGAAGAGCTTCGGCATCGCGTCGGCGACGCACTGCAGCGTGATCTCCTTTCAGCGAACGACGACGCCGTCTTTGCCGCCACGCGCGCCCTCAAGGATCGCAAGGACTACAAGTCGATGGCCGACGAGGAACTCCCGCTCAAGTGAGTCCTTGCGGACGACACGCTTCGAAGCGCTAATGTAGGGTGAGTGGGTGCTGCGCACCCTCAATGCGTTTTTGCTTTCGCGCCACGCGTACGACGAACGCGACGGTCTTCGCTTTGTGTATTGGGGCGCTTCCGACGAGGGACCCGTGCGCCTCGTATTTACGCGGCGCGAAGCCGTGATGTTCATCGAGCGAGGAACGCCGAGCGAGGGCGGACGTCGGCAGGCTCTTGAGCTCACGAACTTTGCGGGCAAGCCCGTGGACGGACTGTACTTTCGCAGTCGGCGCGCTCTGCGTTGGGAGCGTTCACGGATTCGCGAGGCCTTTGGACGAACGTACGAAGGCGACGTGAAGGCGCACACGCGCTTTTTGATGGAGCGCTTCGTGACGGGGGCGGCTCGCGTGCGAGGTGAAGCGAGGGCGCGCGGGGGCTTCGTGGAGTTCGTCGATCCGCACCTAAAGCAGAGCGACTACCAGCCCGAGCTTTCGGTGCTGGCCTTCGACATTGAAACGGACGGTTTCGACGGACCGATCCTATCGATCGCATGCGCGGGTGCGGGCGGCGAGCGGGCGTGGGTGCGGCGCGACTCCTCGGGCAAGGGGTTCACGGGCGTGCCGGACGAGCGTGCGTTGATCCACGCATTCGTTGAGCACGTTGCGCAGGTGGACCCGGACGTGCTCAGCGGCTGGAACGTTGTCGAGTTCGACCTGCGCGTCCTGGAGCGGCGAGCGAAGGAGCTCGGCGTGCGGCTCACCCTCGGACGAGCGGGAACGCGCGCCAAGGTGCTTGAGCCCCGATCCGCACGTCAGCCCGCCGTCGCGCATCTCGAAGGGCGCGTGATGCTTGACGGTCTCGCCACCCTTCGCTCCGCGACCTTTTCCTTTGAGAGCTTCCGGCTTGAAGACGTGGCCCAAGCGCTCCTGGGTCGCGGCAAGAAGATCGAGCACGGCGGCGATCCGGTGGCGGAGATTCGCCGTCTCTTTCACGAAGACCCGGAGGCTCTGGCGGCCTACAACCTCGAAGACTGTCGCCTCGTGCTCGACGTTTTGAAGCACGCGGACCTTGTCGGGTTCGCCGTTGAGCGGCAGTCGCTGACGGGCCTGCCGATGGGGCGCCAAGGAGGCTCCGTCGCGGCCTTCGACAACCTCTACTTGCCGCGCCTGCATCGCGAAGGGGTCGTTGCGCCGGACGTGGGGGACAGCGACGAGGTCGTCACGAGTCCGGGCGGCTATGTGCTCGATTCGCAGCCGGGCCTCTATCGCAACGTGCTCGTGCTGGACTTCAAGAGCCTGTATCCAAGCATCATTCGCACCTTCGCGATCGACCCTTTGGGCCTTGCTTTTCCTGGGGTCGATCCGATTCCCGGCTTTGAAGGGGGAACGTTCTCGCGCGACCGCCACCTGCTTCCGGCGATCCTCGAGCGTCTTTGGTCTGCCCGTGACGATGCAAAGAAGCGCGGCGACGCGGCGCGCTCACGCGTTCTGAAGATCCTAATGAACTCCTTCTACGGCGTCCTCGGTACGCCCGGCTGCCGCTTCTTCAGTCCGAAGCTTGCGAGCTCGATCACCCTTCGCGGGCACGCGATCCTTATGGACAGCCGACGCTTTATTGAAGAACGCGGGCTCTCGGTGATCTACGGCGACACCGATTCGCTGTTTGTGTGGGTGGGCGACGACGAGCCCGATGCGTCGCGCGTCGGCCGCGAGCTCGCCCACGCTCTCAATGGCTACTGGCGCGAGCGACTCGACGAAGAGCTTCGTATTGCATCGCATCTCGAGGTGGAGTTTGAAACGCACTACGTTCGCTTTCTCATGCCGACGATGCGCGGCTCCGAGAAGGGGTCGAAGAAACGCTACGCCGGACTGGTTCTGAACGGGGAGGGCGAAGCGCAGGTGGTCGTCAAGGGACTGGAAGCCGCGCGAACGGACTGGACGGGCCTCGCGCGGCGCATGCAGCGACAGCTGCTCCGCCGCGTCTTTCAGGACCGTCCTTGGCGCGATTGGCTGCGGCAGCTCGTGTCTGACGTTCGGGCGGGCCGGCTGGACGACGAGCTGGTCTACCGCCGGCGCCTTCGCCGTAGCCTCGATGACTACACGAAGAATGCGCCGCCGCACGTTCAAGCGGCCCGAAAGCTGGGCCGACCGGTTCGTGAGATCCGCTACGTAATGAGCAGCCGCGGACCCGAGCC
>JBCCRV010000636.1:0-4521 GCA_039201085.1 Myxococcota bacterium
CCAAACGCCAAAGCTGCTCCTTTGCGAGATGGACGGCCGCTTTCCGAACCACCATCCCGATCCCACGGTGCCCGAAAACCTGAAGCTGCTGATCGACACGGTGCGGCGCGAGTCCCTCGACTTCGGCATCGCCTTCGACGGCGACGGCGACCGCGTTGGAGTCGTCGACGGCGATGGCACCGTCCTTTGGGGCGACCGCCTGCTGACGGTCCTCGCCCGCGATCTGCTCACGCGGCGTCCGGGTGCGGCGATTTTGGGCGAGGTGAAGTGCAGCCAGCTTCTCTACGACGACATTGCCGCCCGCGGTGGACGGCCCATCATGTGGAAAACGGGCCACTCGCTCATCAAGGCCAAGATGAAAGAAGAAGGCGCCCTACTTGCCGGCGAAATGAGCGGCCACATCTTCTTCAAAGATCGCTTCTTCGGCTTTGATGATGCCATCTACGTCGCGGCTCGAATCGTCGAACTCTTGGGCGAAGGCCCGAACCTGAAGGACCGGACGGCGGACCTGCCGAACATGCACATCACCCCCGAGCTGCGCGTACCGTGCCCGGACGAACTCAAGTTCGAGGTCGTCGAAGCGGTCCGTCGCCACTTTCGCCCGAAGTACGAGGTCATCGAAGTCGATGGCGCGCGCATTCTCTTCGGCGACGGCGCCTGGGGCCTCGTGCGCGCGAGCAACACGGGGCCGGTCCTCGTCATGCGTTTCGAATCGAAGACGAAGGCCGCACTGCAAAAGCACCGAGACGCCGTCGAAGCGGTCGTCGACGACGCGCTCGCGAGTTTGAAGAAGTAAATACGCGAAGGCGTTTCGGGGCCCGCGGATCAGGCTGGATCGCAAGAGCGACGCTTTGTGTGCTTTCACTTCCCTCCTCGGCAAGAAGCGTGCGAGTGAAGAGTGACGCGCGAAGAGTGCGAGTGAGGCGTGAAGCGTGCGAGTGAGCTGAAGCGTGCGAGTGAAGAGTGAAGAGTGAGCCCGTGGATGCCGGCACTCCCCAGCTCTCTGCGGTAGAGGGGACTACCCCCAACCCACCTGATAGCCCTGGGTCCGTAGGACCCAACAAGCCCCTTCGAACCCATGAGCACCCATCTCAGGTGCTCTGCGTGTTGTTCACGTACCTTTGATGACCGAAGGGGCTGGAGACCTGACCAGCATTGCCGCGTCGTCGCTTTGCGACGACAGCACGGCGCTTGCAGCCATCCAAACCTGGACCCCTATGCGTATAGGGGCGCTGCGGATTCGGACGCTCTATCCGTCGCACTGTCGGCGAAAATCGCCGGGCGGCAATGCTGATCAGGTCTCTAGTCGAAGGTGACGTTCAGCCGTGCGACTCGCTGGGCACCTTCTCCGATCCAGTCGCTGGGGCCCACCGTGATCTCGCGCGGCGCATGGCCTTCGCTAAAGACCAGGAGCTGCACGCTCTCGTCCGCCGGCAGGTCTTCGATGCGCGCCGACCCGAAACCGATGAGCAAAAAGACCCGCGCGCCCGGCGGGTTCGTAATGACGCGAATATCGCCGAGGCGCCCCGACGGCGCCCCCATCGCGTCGCGGCGCAAGCGTGTTTCGCCAAGATCGATCTCATCGAATGCAACGGTATCTTCACCGCTCTGCATGGCGAGCTCGTAGCGGGGCGTCGGCTCATCGCCCCACATCGCGTCGGCAGCGACCACCGCCCGGGTAGGAGAATGGCCGTCGGCGATGGCGACGAATTCGTGGGCCACACCCACCGGCAAATCCTCCGCCACGGCCGGGCCGCGGCCGACGAGAAAGAGGATCTGTGCGCCCTCGTCGGCCTGAACCTCGAGCAGCCCCCGGGGCCTTCCTTCGGGCGCCGGCTCGACCGTCGGCTCGGGCTCTTCCGGTGGCGCGTCGCCGAAGATTCGGTCGACCACATCGGGCATGAAGAAAAAGAGCGCGCCCGCCGCTAGGCCGATCAACGCCACGACCGCGATCAAGGCGCCCAACCCCCGACGGGGCTCGCCCACCTCCTCAAAGCCGTCCAAAGACGGCCTGCGACTCAGAATATCCGTGGGCTCCGGCTCCTGGTGGCTGACCTCCACGCTGCGCAGCTCTTTGACCGTGGGCGGCTCGTCGATGTCCGGTGCACGGGCTGAGACATCCGTGTCCTCGCTCGTCTCCAAACTTGCGAGCACGGCGTCAACCTCAAGATCGTCGAGGGCCTGAAGGCGCTGCGTGGGCGCTTCCATGTCCACCGAATCCTTGCCGGCAAGGAGTGCGTCGAGGTCCGCATCGATCGAATCGGCGCTGGGAACGACGGGCGCCGTCCGACGCGAACGGGTTTCCTTCAGCAGACGGCTCAGCACGCGACGAGCAGCCGCTCGATTCAATGGAACGAGGCTGGCTTCAAGCTCGTCACGCAGACGTGCCAGGTCCCAGTGGCCATCGGCAGGACCGGACTCCACCAAGGTCAACAGGACCGGCGGCACCCCTGTCCCCGACGCCACCAAGAGGTGGGCAAGCACGTCGACCACGCTTCGCGCCGCGTCGGCGCTGGTCGCGCTATGCGGCGGTGCATAGACGGCCACTTGCCCCTCGTCGCTGATGCGCGATTCTTCGGCGGTGGCGATGGCGGGGCCCTGCTGCAGCAAAAACTCGCACATCTCCAACGCTACGAAGGCACCGATTTCGAAGGGAAGGCGCCCCTCTCGACTGCGGCATCCCTCGACGAAATCGGCGATCGTGACGCCGAGGCTCATGAAGGCGCCACGCTCTCGCTGTACGGCCGGACACGAACGCCGGCGTTCTGCAGGAAGTCCTTCGCCTCCGCGATGGTGTAGTCGCCGTCGTGAAAGATGCTTGCCGCGAGCGCGGCCGTGGCGCCGGCCTCGAAGCCGTCGACGAGGTGCGGGAGCGCGCCGACGCCTCCGGAGGCAATGACCGGTACGCTAACCGCCTCACAGACCGCAGCCGTGAGTTCGAGGTCGTAGCCGTCGCGCGTACCGTCCCGATCCATACTGGTTAGGAGTATCTCACCGGCCCCCAAGGAAGCGACTTTTTGCGCCCACTCCACCACTTCGATCTCCGTGGCCCGCCGTCCCCCGTGCGTAAACACCCGCGCGTGGCCGTCAAGGCGCTTCCCGTCGATCGCCACAACGATCGCCTGGGACCCGTAAATCGCCGATGCTTCGGCGATCAATTCCGGATCGGCCACCGCCGCCGAGTTGATCGACACCTTGTCTGCGCCGGCATTTAACAGGTCGCGCACGTCCCGCGTGGTGCGAACGCCGCCGCCCACCGTCAGGGGCACGGCCACCTGCGACGCCGTTCGTTCGACCACGTCGAAGATCAGGCGCCGGCCATCGCTCGTCGCTGTGATGTCCAAGAACGTGATTTCATCCGCGCCGCCGTCCGAATAGCGGGCCGCCGAATCCACCGGGTCGCCAGCGTCGCGCAAGCCGACGAAGTTCACGCCTTTCACAACTCTTCCGTCCTTCACGTCCAAGCACGGAATGAGGCGCTTCGTGATGTCTCCGTCGCTCTTCGGGCTCATCTCAACGACCGGCGGCCGCGAAGGCCTCTTCGAGGGTGAACGCGCCCGAATAGAGCGCCTTGCCGCAAACGCACGCGCGCACGCCCGCCGCGCGCAGCTCGTGAATGTGCTCGAGGCGGCCGATACCGCCCGACGCGATGACCGTGCAGTCCACCGAATCCTGTAGCTGGGCCGTGCGCGTAACGGCCGGCCCCTCGCCCATGCCGTCCCGCTCGATGCTTGTGTACAGAATCGCCGACGGCGACCAGCCATCCACTTCGCGCGCGAACTCCTCGAGCCTTCGACCGGCACTCTTCTGCCAGCCCTCCACCGCCACGGACTCGCCGCGCGCGTCCAAGGCGATGACCACGCCGCCGGGATGATCGGCGCAGAGCTCCGCGACCATCGACGGCTGTCGCGCCGCCGCCGTGCCGATCACCACCCTCTGAACGCCGCGCGTGAGCCAGGCCTTGGCTCCTTCACGTGTGCGCACGCCACCACCGACCTGAAGACGAAGGGTCGTGCCCTTCAGCATCGCCTGAACAATGGCGGCGTTTTCGTCGCCGCCGCTTCGCGCCGCGTTCAAGTCCACCACGTGCAAGCGTGTCGCGCCGGCGTCCTCGAGGCGCTTCGCCATGGCCACGGGGTCGTCGTCGTACACCGTCACCTGTGCGTAGTCGCCTTTGCGAAGGCGTACGACCTGTCCGTCGAGCATGTCGAGGGCGGGAATCAACTCAAACGATTTAGCGTTCATCGCAAACATCCCGATGGCCAGGTTTCGGCTGCATGAGATTTAGAGCGCATCCCAAGAATCGCCGTGGCCAGGTTTCTGATGCTGCGCGGAATTCAGCGCCCGCGAAGCGAAGTAAATGCCGAGCATTTTCACGTTGAGGGGATGGCTGACGCGTGAGCGGGCGGAAACATGGCCCCGGCGATTTTTGGGATGAGCTCTAACCCCAGTGTTCGCTTGCGTCTGTTCGAGGCGGGCGGATGGGGGTGACGAGGCAAGGAAAGACGACGACCGCGTGGC
>JBCCRV010000637.1:0-4519 GCA_039201085.1 Myxococcota bacterium
TCGTCGACGTAGCCGGCTGACCACGCGCTTCTCGCGAGCAGTCAGACCTTTCGGAATGTGCCATCTCATCCACTGAAGGGATCACAACTGCGTCGAGCGGTCGATCCCTAACGCTCGAGAAAGCGGATCGCTTCTCTAGAGCTCATCGGCGCGGTACTCGACCCTTTCCCGCCCGTTGCCTTCGCAGATGCAGGCGACAAAGCGGGACCTTGCGTCGCCCGGAACGCGGTCCGAGTTCGGACCGATCGCGGCGGACGCGAATCCTTCGGAGAGGCAGCGCTGCTCGCAGCGTTCTGCCCGCTGCCGGTCCGACTGGGCGACGCCGGCGAAGAGCAAGCATGCGCCGATGGGTAACAGCACCAGGGAGACCGCCAAGAGCAGACGTGCGGTCTTCCCGTGCTCGCCGCGCCGAAGCTCGCCGAGCACGCGAAACTGGTGCATCCGATTGACGCCGCCGTGACGAAAGAGCTGGGAGGCGAAAAGAATCGCACCGCCAAAGGCCAGCACGGCCCCCACGATCATCAGTGGTCCGATGGTCACCTCCAAAGGCTACACCATGCGGGACGCCCGCCGCGCCCAAGGGCCATGTGGCGTGCGAAATAGAAACGTGTTCCGATCGTTGGGTCGCCAAGGCGGCGGAGCGAACCCATGGAAATCCGAACTCGAACGCGCGTCCAGCGCCCTGCCCTCGTTCTGGCTTTCCTCGTCGGATGCGGGTCCACCGCTCCGCGCGTGGCCGAAGGACCGGCAGCATCGCCGTCGCCCGTCACGGTCCTCGCCTACGAAGACGTCGCTTTCACCGCGCTGAATCCCGCACGCGGGGACGCCAGCCCAATGGCCGGCACGATTTGGGGCGACCGCAACGGCACGGCGCCCACGGCCTTTCTCTTTCACCCGGTGGACGGCTTTTCGTCGCCCCCGCACATCCACAACGTCTCCTACCGAGCGATCGTCATTCGCGGACTGGTGCACAACGCCCATCCAGACGCTGAAGAGCAGTGGATGCCCGCCGGCTCCTTCTGGACCCAACCGCAGGGCGCCGTGCACATCACTGCGGCACGCGGCGAAGACATCTTGGCCCTTGTCGAGATCGACGAAGGCCCCTACCTCGTTCGCCCCGTCGACCAAGCGTATGAAACCGGCGAGCGAGCAGTGAATGTCGACGCCGATGCGATTCCGTGGACCGTCCGCGAGCGCACCCAGCTTCGCTTCGCCGAGCTCTGGGGAGAGCCGTTTTCCGACGCACCGGGCGGCATGCTAGTGGAGGTTCCGTCCGGCCTCGAGGCGTCCTCCACGAGTACGTCGCCGCTTCGGGCCGTACTTGTCGCCGGCACGATCGATCACTTGGGCACGATGCTGGTCGCCGGCAGCAGCCTGTTTGCGGAAGCAGCGCCTATCTCCGTCGCGTGCACCAGCGACGTCGCCTGCGTCCTCTACCTCCGCAGCCGCGGCGCCCTCTCCATCGACTGAGCGCCGCGGTCGATGTTCGGACGTGCGAAAACCACGGATGGCAACGCCGTTGACCCAGCATCGGCCGCGCGAATGAGCTGCGTGTCTACAAGTGTCGCGAGCGTTTGCCAGCAGGTGTCAACAAGGTGCTAGCCACGCCGGCGCCGCTTCACTTTCCGCTGCGAGTCCCGCCAATTGGCGATGAGCGCCGACGCCGTGGAGATGAGCGTTCCGCCCACGAGGATCCAAAGCCCATGTACCGGCACCATGAGCGCCACCACCATGAGCACGGCCCATAGAACAGCCAGCGCAAGCGCGACGGGCTCCACCGTGAGTCCTATAAAGGCCGCGGTCATGCCGTAAATGAGCATGAGCATGGGCGCCGCGCTCAGCATCGTTTCATCGTGCAGGTGCACGGCCCATAGAAGCAAGCAGGTGGCCACCAGCGCGCATCCCACAACGCCTACGAGCGTGGCGTTGATGCGGTTCGCCAAAAGCGTTTCCCGCCGCACGGCCACGAGGAAAAGATGAATCACCAACGTGATCAACGTGGCGCCCATCGTAATTGGAATGCTCTGAAGGTACGCGAGCAGAGCCCACGTTAAGATCCACGGCGGCCCGAGAATCATGATGAGCTGGATGCGGGTCTTCGCGCCAAAGGCCACGTCGTTGTCGGTCTTCATGCGCGACACGCGAATTGAGTCGCGCCTCGATTCTTCCACGCTTTGCTCCACGCGGGTGCGCAGCGCCTTCGGTGCCTCCGCCCAGGCGGCCACAAGTCGCGCCGCGACCGGCGTCTCGCCGCGCGCAAGGGTGTGCTCAACGCGCCACTGCATGAACGCCTGACGATCCCTTTTTGCAACGGGATTGTCGGGCCACTCAGCAAGGGCGGCTCGAAAGAGAACCTCCGCCTCCGTCGCCGCGCGTTCCGCCGCCTCTTCGTTGCCCACACGGCTTGCCGCCGTGGCCGCTTCCGCCGTCTGGCGGGCCTTGAGCGACAGGGCCCGCGAACCACGCTGCTGCCGGTACGACTCGAGGGCCTTGCGAAACGCTTCCGCACTCTGAAAGCGCTCCACCGGCCGCGTCGCCATCGCCTTGGCGAAAAGCTCTACAAGTCCCGGGGAGGTTGTGGCGGGCAGCTGGGTTCGCTCCCGCTCGCCTTGCGCGTTTCGCACCCACGGCGGCTGACCGGTGAGCGCATGCAGCAGCGTTCCGGCAAGAAGGTACACGTCCGTCCACGGGCCGATCTCTTCCCGATTGCCGCGGTACTGCTCGGGCGCCATGTAGGCCGGCGTGCCAACAAGCTCGCGCTCGGGCAAGCGCGGAAGCTCCGCCGTGCGCGGGTCGTACGCAAAGGCCGCCGCGAGGCCCCAATCGAGCAGGTACACCTCACCAAAGTTTCCGACCATGATGTTCGCCGGCTTGATGTCCCGATGCACCACGCCGCGCTCATGCGCGTAGGAAAGGGCGAGCGAAACCTCGATGCCAATGCGCAACGCCCGCTCGACGGGGTCGGAGCCAAACTCCGCGACCGCTTCGCCCGAATCCAGGATATCGAGCCACGAGCGGCCTTCGACGTGCTTGAGCACCAGTTGGGGCCGCCCCTGCGGGTCCATCAACAGATCGTGAATGGGTACGATGTTCGGGTGCTCGAGGGCGCCGATCACGTACGCCTCGGACAGCAAGCGAGCGCACTCTGCATCCGATTGGCTGGTCTTCACGGCCACGTTGCGACGAAGCGAAAGCTGCTTGCCTCGAAGGACGGTGGACATGCCTCCGTCCCGGATTTTCTCCTCGAGGGCCACGCCCACGCCGTGGAGATCGCCCTCCGCCGGCGGGCGCGTCTCATCATCGAAATGAAGCGTGCGTTCGGACGAGTACGCCTGCAACGACCCGCGCCGCGTCTCCATCCAGTCGCCCTTGGGCGAGTCGTTCGTTACGATTTTTGTAGAATCCATTGCGCCCCAATGGGCCCCGCCCTTGCCGATCATCGGGCCAATCGAGGCAAATGGAAAGTGCCGGGCCGCGTTGGCCCCCAAGCGGGGGAAACCAACGTGGTTCCCGAAGAGACAGGGTGTTGGCTCACCCGCGGCGATCGGAGCCCAATCTGCAGGTCATGAACGACGCCCGGTTCGACGCTCACGGCGTCGAGACCAAGGTTCCCGCGAAAGTCTCGTCTTACCCAAGGATTGCCGGAGGCCCGGTATCATGGGTGCATGCTCCGTCCACGCCTCTCGCTCCTCGTACTTCTGGCCGCATGCGGAAGCCGGGAACCCGCTCCCCCGCCGGGCGCCGCCCCTACAACCCCCGAATGGCAAGCGTGTTCGGAAGCGCAAGAGTGCACGGTGCTGCGCTGGGGTTGCCTCACTCGCGCCGTGAACGTCGAATATGAAGCCGAACAGTTTGAGGACATGCGCTCCTTCACGGCGACATGCGCCGACCCGATCGGGGGCCGCTGGCTCACCCCCGTCGCACGCTGCGAAGCCAGTCGCTGTACGGCCACGGAAGCGGAAGACGCGGTCGTCCTTCCCACGATCGACTGGGGTCGGGCATGCTCCGCACCGAGCCTCGAGGATTCGAACGGGCCGGTTCGCCTACGCGTTCAAGATGGTCCAACGGCCATTGGAACGCTGCGAGTCCAGCCTGCCCACGATCTCGTTGTTGAAGCCTTCGAAAACGCGGCTCCGGAGCCGCGCGTCGCCCTACTCTTGCGCCTCGTGCTCGACGCAAACGCATCGGGTTCGGTGCGATACCGCACTACGGACCAGGACGGTGATGGAAGCACGGTGTGCAGCGCTGAGGCTTCGAAGAACGATCCCGTGTACGCGGCCGCTGTCCAGTCCCACCTCGAAAGCTACGGCTTCCGCATCCGCGTGCTTCGCGACTAGGACGAAGGGCGGCTACGGCCATTCTAGGCCACGAACAAGCGACCTTTTTCAAAGGTCCGCTTATTTGTGGGCTAGGCACGGCGGAGCCGTGCACGTTTGGGGTGAAGTCATCTCGAACCTAGTTCGAGTGACGAGGGGCCCTTGTGAAGGGCCCCTAATGAGAAACGCTAGACCTCAATCAA